>NZ_JBFRTR010000071.1:0-3026 GCF_041474215.1 Vibrio sp. 10N.222.52.C12 | reverse complement strand
TTTTTTAAAAACTGAAGGCAAAATAATCTGGAAAACTGTATTTAAAAGTCTATCTCTTCAAACTCATTCAAGCGTTTGGTATTTCTTTGAGTCCACAAAACCCCTTGGGTGTTGTATGGTTAAGCCTCACGGGCAATTAGTACAGGTTAGCTCAATGCCTCGCAGCACTTACACACCCTGCCTATCAACGTCGTAGTCTACGACAACCCTTTAGGACACTTATAGTGCCAGGGAAAACTCATCTCAAGGCTCGCTTCCCGCTTAGATGCTTTCAGCGGTTATCGATTCCGAACTTAGCTACCGGGCAATGCCATTGGCATGACAACCCGAACACCAGAGGTTCGTCCACTCCGGTCCTCTCGTACTAGGAGCAGCCCCTTTCAATTTTCCAACGCCCACGGCAGATAGGGACCGAACTGTCTCACGACGTTCTAAACCCAGCTCGCGTACCACTTTAAATGGCGAACAGCCATACCCTTGGGACCGACTTCAGCCCCAGGATGTGATGAGCCGACATCGAGGTGCCAAACACCGCCGTCGATATGAACTCTTGGGCGGTATCAGCCTGTTATCCCCGGAGTACCTTTTATCCGTTGAGCGATGGCCCTTCCATTCAGAACCACCGGATCACTATGACCTGCTTTCGCACCTGCTCGAATTGTCATTCTCGCAGTCAAGCGGGCTTATGCCATTGCACTAACCACACGATGTCCAACCGTGTTTAGCCCACCTTCGTGCTCCTCCGTTACTCTTTGGGAGGAGACCGCCCCAGTCAAACTACCCACCAGGCACTGTCCGTAATCCCGATTCAGGGACCAACGTTAGAACATCAAAACTACAAGGGTGGTATTTCAAGGACGACTCCACCACATCTAGCGACGCGGTTTCATAGTCTCCCACCTATCCTACACATGTAGGTTCAATGTTCAGTGCCAAGCTGTAGTAAAGGTTCACGGGGTCTTTCCGTCTAGCCGCGGGTACACTGCATCTTCACAGCGATTTCAATTTCACTGAGTCTCGGGTGGAGACAGCGTGGCCATCATTACGCCATTCGTGCAGGTCGGAACTTACCCGACAAGGAATTTCGCTACCTTAGGACCGTTATAGTTACGGCCGCCGTTTACCGGGGCTTCGATCAAGAGCTTCGACCGAAGTCTAACCCCATCAATTAACCTTCCGGCACCGGGCAGGCGTCACACCGTATACGTCATCTTACGATTTTGCACAGTGCTGTGTTTTTAATAAACAGTTGCAGCCACCTGGTATCTGCGACTCTCGTCTGCTCCATCCGCAAGGGACTTCACTGATAAGAGCGTACCTTCTCCCGAAGTTACGGTACCATTTTGCCTAGTTCCTTCACCCGAGTTCTCTCAAGCGCCTTGGTATTCTCTACCCGACCACCTGTGTCGGTTTGGGGTACGATTCCTTACAATCTGAAGCTTAGAGGCTTTTCCTGGAAGCATGGCATCAATGACTTCACTACCGTAGTAGCTCGACATCGTATCTCAGCGTTAATGAAAGTCCGGATTTACCTAAACTTTCCGCCTACGTACTTGAACCTGGACAACCGTCGCCAGGCCCACCTAGCCTTCTCCGTCCCCCCATCGCAATTGTAAGAAGTACGGGAATATTAACCCGTTTCCCATCGACTACGCCTTTCGGCCTCGCCTTAGGAGTCGACTTACCCTGCCCCGATTAACGTTGGACAGGAACCCTTGGTCTTCCGGCGAGGGAGTTTTTCACTCCCTTTATCGTTACTCATGTCAGCATTCGCACTTCTGATACCTCCAGCAGCCCTTACAGACCACCTTCAACGGCTTACAGAACGCTCCCCTACCCCACATACCCTAAGGTACGTAGCCGCAGCTTCGGTGTATAGCTTAGCCCCGTTACATCTTCCGCGCAGGCCGACTCGACCAGTGAGCTATTACGCTTTCTTTAAATGATGGCTGCTTCTAAGCCAACATCCTGGCTGTCTGAGCCTTCCCACATCGTTTCCCACTTAGCTATACTTTGGGACCTTAGCTGGCGGTCTGGGTTGTTTCCCTCTCCACGACGGACGTTAGCACCCGCCGTGTGTCTCCCGGATAGTACTTACTGGTATTCGGAGTTTGCAAAGGGTTGGTAAGTCGGGATGACCCCCTAGCCTTAACAGTGCTCTACCCCCAGTAGTATTCGTCCGAGGCGCTACCTAAATAGCTTTCGGGGAGAACCAGCTATCTCCAGGTTTGATTGGCCTTTCACCCCTAGCCACAAGTCATCCGCTAATTTTTCAACATTAGTCGGTTCGGTCCTCCAGTTGATGTTACTCAACCTTCAACCTGCCCATGGCTAGATCACCTGGTTTCGGGTCTAATCCTAGCAACTGTACGCCCAGTTAAGACTCGGTTTCCCTACGGCTCCCCTAAACGGTTAACCTTGCTACTAAAATTAAGTCGCTGACCCATTATACAAAAGGTACGCAGTCACACCACGAAGGTGCTCCTACTGCTTGTACGTACACGGTTTCAGGTTCTATTTCACTCCCCTCACAGGGGTTCTTTTCGCCTTTCCCTCACGGTACTGGTTCACTATCGGTCAGTCAGTAGTATTTAGCCTTGGAGGATGGTCCCCCCATATTCAGACAGGATATCACGTGTCCCGCCCTACTCGTTTTCACTGATTATGATGTGTCGGTTACGGGGCTATCACCCTTTACTGCGAGACTTTCCAGACTCTTCACCTGCATCATTAAAAGCTTAAGGGCTAATCCAATTTCGCTCGCCGCTACTTTCGGAATCTCGGTTGATTTCTCTTCCTCGGGGTACTTAGATGTTTCAGTTCCCCCGGTTTGCCTCCTGTTGCTATGTATTCACAACAGGATACTTACTTATGTAAGTGGGTTTCCCCATTCAGGAATCCCAGACTCAAAAGGTTATTACTACCTAATCTGGGCTTATCGCAAGTTATTACGCCTTTCATCGCCTCTGACTGCCAAGGCATCCACCGTGTACGCTTAGTCACTTAACCATACAACCCGAAAGGGT
>NZ_JBFRTR010000070.1:0-86456 GCF_041474215.1 Vibrio sp. 10N.222.52.C12 | reverse complement strand
GATTAAATCACTCGCCTTTTTTGTTGTCTGTTTTCTCTATTGATTACTTTCAGACGGCACAAAAAAATGGCCGCATCATACGATGCGGCCATTTTCAAAATTTAATGTCACTTGAAGACTTAATGCTCTCTAAAACTCAGAGCACTTTAAGACTTAAAGCATTTTACGAGCGGCTTCTACAACCACTTTGATTGAACGTGCTTCTGTTACTTTTAGAGTGTCGTGATCAGGCGTCTCTTTTTGAGTACGGTTGATGATTACACCAGCAACACAACCTGCTTTCAGACCAGAACTTGCACACATTGTTAGTAGTGTTGCAGATTCCATCTCGAAGTTTAGAACGCCCATGTCTTGCCATTCTTGCATAGAGCCTTGGAAGCGCTTAACAACGCGACCAGAGAACGTGTCGTAACGCTCTTGACCTGGGTAGAACGTATCGCTTGATGCCGTTACGCCCATGTGAACTGTTGCACCTGATTCATCAACTGCCGCTTTCATTGCTGTTGCAACTTCAAAGTCAGCCACTGCTGGGAACTCCATAGGAGCAAAGTGTAGGCTAGCGCCGTCTAGACGAACAGAACCTGTAGAAACAATCATGTCACCCACGTTTACGTGAGGTTGGATAGCACCAGTCGTACCAACACGTAGGAAAGTGCGAACACCAAGTTGAGCAAGCTCTTCAACTGCGATAGAAGTCGATGGACCACCAATACCTGTTGAACATACAACAACTGGTTTGCCGTCTAGCTCTGCGCGGTAAAGCGTGTATTCACGGTGACTAGCAAGGAATACTGGGGTCTCCATCTCTTCTGCAATTTTTTGCACACGAGCAGGATCACCAGGGATGATCGCAAGAGTAGCACCGTTAAGATCTGCTTCAGTAACACCTAAGTGGAAAACAGCTTGAGACATAGTTCGCTCCTTTTGGCTTATTGGGCTTTTTACCCTTATTTAAGCTCATAGTAAATTCGTGGGGTACGAACACACTCTAACCAAGCTCATTACAAAATGAAGTGACACATGTCACATGAATGATCGCAACAATAATTCAAGTTTCACAAAAAACCGATTGGCATCACAAAAATAAGCAATCCGCACGCCTATGTTGCATACTAATGAGACAAAAAGCGCCTTTAACGTATTACCGCTAAAGGCGCTTTTATATTAAGAATGCTCTATGTCGGTGAGCTCGATTTAGTCCGCTTTAGATTTAAATCGAAGCAGACGCAATGCGTTCAATGTCACCAATGCAGTTGCACCACTATCCGCTAAAACTGCCACCCACAAACCGGTAATACCTAACAAGCTTGTCACCAAGAATACGACCTTCAAACCAAGCGCAAGGGCTACGTTTTGACGGATGTTGTTCATGGTCGCTTGCGACAGTTCAATCATCGCTGGCAGCTCAGTTAAACGGTTATGAGTCAGTGCTGAATCCGCCGTTTCCAAAGCGACATCCGTACCACCACCCATTGCGATGCCGACATTCGCCGTTTTCATTGCTGGTGCATCATTAATGCCATCACCGACCATCGCCACGTGCGACTGTTGAGATAACTCCTCAACGTAAGATACCTTGTCGCTTGGCAATAGGCTTGCCTTGTACTGCATACCAATCTTGCTACTGATCGCTGCTGCACTGCGCGGATTATCGCCGGTCAACATGATAGATTGAATACCTAATTCATTAAGTCGTTCAATCGCAAGCTTAGCGTCACTGCGTAACGTATCTTGCCAAGCAATCAGACCAATCACCGTCGTAGCTTGCTCTGTTGATTCTTCTTGATCTTTAACCTCAAGAGCAACCACAACCGTCTTGCCCTCACCTTCTAATGCTTCTACCTGAGAAACCACATCGGCACCAAGTTCGAACGTGACTTTAGACGGTGACAGAACCTGATACTGAACACCATCAACATCCCCTTCAACACCACTACCAATCAACGCTTTCTTGTTGTGTGATTCAGGAATCTCAATATTCAGGTCTTTTACTTTAGCGACAAGTGACTGCGCCAACGGGTGAGTAGAGCCAACTTCAATCGCCCCAACCACACGCAGCATCGCGTCTTGTTGCCACCCCGATAGAGGTTGAATATCCGTAACCTGAGGCTTACCTTCGGTCAGTGTGCCTGTCTTATCGAAGGCGATGGTTTGGATTTTACCAAGCTGCTCTAGCGCTGCGCCGCCTTTAATGAGCGCGCCACGTTTCGCTGCTGCTGCTAAGCCAGAGGTAATCGCTGCAGGAGTCGAGATAACCAAGGCACACGGACAAGCAATCAACAATAGCGCTAGGCCACGGTAAACCCATGTTTCCCATGGCTGCGCAAACAACAATGGTGGTGTGATGATGACCAACAGAGCCACTACCATCATTAACGGTGTGTACCAACGGCTGAACTTATCGAGGAATCGCTCTAGTGGTGCTTTACGAGACTCTGCTTCTTCAATCAGATGAAGAATGCGATCGATCGCGTTCTCACCCTGTTTTGAAGTGATGGTGATACGAACCACTTTATCGACCACCACAGCGCCTGCCATGATGCTATTGCCTTCGATGTGTTCAACAGGAACAGATTCACCGGTTAACGCACTTTCATCAAAGCTTGCCGCGTCTGTAATCAATTGGCCGTCAGCAGGTAAACGAGAGCCCGCGGCCACTTCAATCACATCACCTGGAACCAGTTCACTGACTGCTACTTCTACACGCTCGCCGTTGATGATCTTAGTCGAGTTTTCTGGTACCAATGCCATTAGCGCTTGAACGCCACTTCTTGCTCTTGATGAAGCAAACGCTTCTAAGCGCTCACCAATCAAGAACAACAATAGAACCATCGCTGCTTCCGCAGTTTCGCCAAGGTACAAAGCACCCAGCGCGGCAACACTCATTAAGGTTTCAATAGCAAACGGTGTACCTGAACGCGCCAGCTGAACCGCTTTCTTCGCCACCGGATATAAACCAAGCAGACAAGTTACCGTAAACAAGCCTTCGCTTAATTGAGGAGAGGTACTTTTCAGAAGCGCCGCAAACAGCATTGCCGCTGCAATCGCGATAATCTGTAAATTAGGTTGGATATAAGCTTGCCAAAAAGTCTCAGGTTGTTGTTTTTCTTTCTTTGAACCGACTTCCGTAAGAGGGAAACCCGTTTTGATAGAGACCTGTTCAATGGTGTCAGCAAGGCTTTCATTATCGAATTTCACAACCAGCTTTTCGGTAGCAAAGAGAACCTTCGCTTGAATAACACCGTCAATATTGCTGATCGCGTTTTCTATTTTTCTTGCACAAGCTGGGCAGTCCATTCCGGCAACCAGCCAACTTTTCGAAAATTTGGCATCGAGAGATAAAGTTGAGGACTGACTGTCTTCTTCTCCACTATCCGACGAACTACAACAATCATCTCCAGACGATGACGAAGCAGCAGAAGAGCTACAACAACCAGATGAAGTACCTGCTGCTGTGATGCTTGAAATTTTAGGGCTAGAGCAACTTGCTCCTGCCGCTTGAGGTTGAACGTCCACTTTTGCTGAGCGGCACGCTGCATGTTTTGCGCACATAATGTATCTCCTTAATACTCAAAAGCCTTGAGGTTGTTGCTAACTTACGAGCAACAGAACCTTAAGTTCATCAAAAGTATAAACCTTGGAGGCTACTCCAAGGTCAAGAAGAAGTTTTCAAGAAAACAAAAATATTATGCCCGCGCCGATGGCTTACTGAGATTTAAGCTCCGCACACTCTTCACGGTTTGCCGATACATCATCGATAAGCACCGCATCGTGTGAACAAAACGGCTGAGTGTTCAAACTGACAATCGACACATCATCTTCCACTGGATCAACTTGAGAACCTTGCATCAGCTCAGCGATATGATGTCGAAGTACCAAGATACCTAAAATCCCGAACAAAACATTACCCAAGGCTTGACCATAGAGAACACCCAAAGCGCCATACCACTGCGAACCTAGATAGACGAACGGCAGAGTACCTAACGTCGCTTTGCCCAAATTCAATGCTGTCGAGTAAAGCGGTTTGCCTAAGTTATTAAAAGAGGTGTTGGCAACAAATAGCGCACCGTTAAAGGTGAAGGTTAAAGCCACATAGGTACAGAAAGCTGCCACAATAATTGCTGCATCACCTTGTAGACTAAAGCCTTGAATGACATAACCTTGAACGAAGTACAACAAGATACAAACGGCAATGGTGTATGCCGTAGTAACCAATAATGAGTTGTTGAGTGTTTCTTTTACTCTGTCCATGCGTTCAGCACCAAAGTTCTGACCAATGATTGGCCCCACAGCGCCAGACAAGGCAAAGATAACCGCAAAACAAACTGGCGTCAGACGACCTATCACGGCAAAGCCCGCGACAAAGTCCTCACCATATTGTGCGATACCCGTTGTCACAATCGCATTACCGATAGGCGTTGCGGTATTAGTGATAATCGCAGGCAACGCAATCGCCAATATTGGTCGAATATTAAGACGCCATTGCACAAAAGAAGGCGGAGCCACCAGCTGATGGCTGCGAATAAGAGGATAAAGCGAAAAGAATAGCACCGAGAAACGAGCGACAACCGAAGCGATAGCCGCCCCTTCGATGTTCCAACCAAAACCAAAAATAAACAGAGGATCGAGAATCGCGTTAACAATGCCGCCAGACAAAGTTGCCCACATCGAACGCTTAGCATCACCTGCCGCTCTTAAGCCCGCACCCGCTGCCATCGCTAACGCCAAAAATGGACCACTAGGTAGCAAAATCTGTAGGTAAGCTTGAGCGCGTTCGGCTGCAATGCCTTTGGCGCCTATCGCGGCTAGCAGCTCTGGAATATAAGCGAACATGATTGCAGTTATGGTTGAACTGATAACAAACGCAGTAAGCATGATACTGGTGCTTAGGTTTCGAGCGTGCTCTTGATTCTTGGAGCCGATGGCTTTGGACACTAATGCGCCCATGGCAATGGAAGTACCGATAGAAACGGAGGTAGAAAAGAAAGTCAGCGTACCTGCAAAGCCTACCGCAGCAGCCAATTCAACCTGTCCGAGCATACTGATAAACAGCATGTCGAGCAGATCGACCACAAATAACGCCATCAAACCGACAGAGCCAGCCCCCGACATCACCAATATGTGGCGCATCGTTGAACCTTCAACAAACTTTGCCGTTTGATTTGACATGAAACCTCCAAAAGTTGGAATACCCAAGAGCTAAAGCCTAATCAACTGTTCAACTGTTCAACTGGCTAGGGATCCAAAAAGAAAGGATCGACCAAGAAAAGCGCTATACAGAAAAAAGGCGCTAGTGCGCCTTTTTTCAATTGAGAGTATTGAGAAAAATAATCGTTCTTAACACGCTACTATACCTGATGTTTGAAGCATTCTTCCAAGTTCTTGCCAATTGCTCTCAAAACATCAGTTCTGGTGATAATACCCACCAGTTTTCGATTATCGATCACAGGGTATGCTTTAGGTTTTCCAACCTGCATCATGTCCGCCAATTCAATAATGGATAAGTCAGGTGACACCGACAGCACTTCTTGGTACATACAGTCACCCACAAGGTGTGTGTCTTGGCAGAAGTAACTGACCTTCACAAGTTTCTCGAGTAAATCCTGCTCTGAAAGGAAGCCAATCACTTGTTCGTTATCATCGATTACGGGCCCACCCATATGGTGGCTACGCATCACTTTGTCTAACGCTAGACTTAACGGCATATCAGGAGTAAATGTCACAACCTGCTGCGTCATGTAATCTTTCACTTTAATAGAATGCATTGCGTTCTCCCTAAATACTTTGCGTCATATATTTTCTATCTTGTTAAGTTAATTGTTGTCTAAAATCTTGATTTTACTAAATGGATTTCAACAATTTTATTGATAGGCAAAACCTAACAAGACAAAAAAGTGAGACAAACAAAGGGTTGAGCACGTTTTCGAACGCCAGAAAAAAGAAAAAAAAGAGCCCTTACAAAGCCTTACTTAGCCGAGCTAGCCTGCGTAAATAAACCCTGTAATCTTCACCTCACTAATAATTAGAAATCCCGTTTTAGGAAGTTTATGCAACACGACAACAACATGTACGCGTATATTTACGCAGGTAACGACGGCACGGAAAACACACTCATCGCCACTATCGATAATCAAGAAAAACCGCTGATATCAAGCTGCGTTGATGAGATAAAACGCATGTCATGCTTAGCCATTGATTTAGCAGCAAAACACGACCTAAAAGTGAAGCTGGTGAAATATCAAAGAGAACAAGAGATCGACTTCGGCCTATTCGTTAAATAGTGAATCCGACACTGATTTGGTTAATCTCTAACTGGCAGCCATAGTAGCATTAGCAAGCGCAATAGCCGTGAATGGCTGCCGAATTCGACCTGACAAGCCTAACGGGTAAAGGCTATAATGATCAGACGGCGCCCTTGCCGATTTTCATTGTCCAAATACGGTTTACTATGTCTTCCCAAACCCCACCTAAAACGTATCTAACGAATTCCTTATCTAAGTTAAAAAGCTACTTTAGTGAGTTATTGGATTTCCAATCACGCATTTGGGTGGTTCATATCTTTGAAGACTCTATTACCGATCAGTCGTTTGTGATTAATGAAGATGGCTTTAAAGAACCGCTAGAGTGGATGAAAAAACGTGATTACCAAGCAAGAATGCTTGATCGTGTTGATAAGATGAAAATCTCACAGGTGATTGAGATTCAGTTCGAAGACAAAATGCATCGCTTGATGCGAGTGAAGTAGCTCTATTGTTTGGGCACGTACGAAAAGCCATTACTAGAAATTAAGCATAAAAAAGGCCAGCGCTCGCTGACCTTCTCTCATTGATTACAAACCACCATCTAACGCGCACAATACTCATGCCACAGGCGCACCGCTTTCTGGTATGCCTCAGTTTTATCGTGCGTTTCTGCAAAGAGAATGGCTGTCATGCTGTCGACAACGGTATTCGCCATTAGCGCCATATCTTCAGCCGATGTGCCAAGTACACATTGACTAGGAAGTGGCAGCTCTAGGTTCATCATCTCTTCCCAGTAGAACGATTCGACTTTGTCAGGAGAGCTCATCCATACCGTTTGGCTAACTTTAGGATTATATTCCGACTCACCGTTCATCCCTTTGAATGAAATCACCGAGTGGGATTTATTTCCGATAACATGCTCAACTTCCGCATGAAGTTGTGGAAAGCCAGGATGGAAACTGCCACGCAGACCTAAACGGCCACCACCAGGATTCAATGCTCGAACTACCGTGTTAATTGGTGTTCTCAAACCGTAGCGGTGTTTCCAACCAATCATGGTTTGTGCTTCGGGCGCAAAGTTAGCTAGCGGTAAATAAGCAATGCCGTCTTGTTCAAGAATCGACTTAGCATGTTCAGGGCTCTCAGCACTTTGCACACCGACATCTTGCAAATGGCTTTCAACGTGCGTCCTACCGCTCGGCTTATCCATATAGCCATGCATTAACACTTTATAGCCATTGTCAGCTAAGATTTTTGCCGCCAACAAGTTCCAAGGCTTGCCACTGGCGTTATCGTTACGCTTACCTGCATAACACGGCCAATCAATATCAGCGCCTAAATCTGGCACTCGAGATTGAAACGCTTTTACAAAGCCAGCGATCTCTTCATTGGTTTCATTCTGCACACGAATCAACATCAGTAGCATAGCCATTTGGTCGTCACCGACTTCTCCGCTTAAATACTCATCCATGATGCGGTAGGCTTGTTCGAACGATAAAGGCTTACGCCCTCTTTCTCCTCGTCCAACTGTACGAATACACTCTAAAATACTACTCATTGATTGTTTATTCTCTTCCGTTGATATCAATAAAATTCGAATACACTTTCGATTCTATGATACCCACCGTGCATTGCAAAGCGATTCAGTTGCTCTCGACCGAATTACCAATACGCGGATTGGTGTTCTAAAAGTAAACTTACTGGTGTAAAATTAGCGTATGTAATGCTAACCGCGACATATTGAGTAGTATCCCGATGACTGTAAAAAAAACGCTGAGCCAAAGAAAACGTGAATCGATCGTTGCCGCTGCTATCGCAGAGTTTACTGAGCATGGCTACAAGGCCACCAGCATGGATAAAATATCGAGTCGCGCAGAAGTATCAAAGCGCACCGTATACAATCACTTTGCCAGCAAAGAACTGCTTTTAAATGAGATTCTAGACAGCATTTGGAGCAAAACTCTGGCCGCAACGCATTTCCCATATCAAGCAGAACTGCCACTTGAAGAACAGCTTTCCTCGATAGCCAATCAAGAGCTTGAGTTACTTGAGTCTGAAGGCTTCATCGACCTGTCACGCGTTTTGTTCTCAGAGTATTTCCATAACGCAGAACTGGCGCATCAAGCGATGGAAAAATATTCCCAAGCAGAAAGTGGACTTACAACCTGGATTAAAGCCGCGTTGGCAGACGGTCGTTTAGTAGAACTAGACCCACAATTCGCCTCCACGCAGTTCATTGGTCTGCTTAAGTCTTTTGCGTTTTGGCCGCAAATCATTGGTCATGTGCCGTCACCGGATGCTGCACACAAGCAAGTGCTCATTACTTCAAGTGTCGAGATGTTCCTTAAACAATATCAGGCGTAATTTTGGTGGTTGACGAGAATTCAACCACAATAAAACCATCACTGGTATCCGCTGTTATTTTCCCTATACTGCAACCCACTTTCGTCATTACGACTCAGTAAAACTTCAACTTTAGGTAACCCTATGATTACTTTCACCACCAACTTTGGCGATATCGAGATTGAACTGAACCTTGAAAAAGCGCCAGTAACGTCGAAAAACTTCCTTAAATACTGCCAAGACGGTTTCTACGAAGGCACGACATTTCACCGTGTTATTGAAGGTTTCATGATTCAAGGTGGTGGTCACACTATCGACATGACAGAAAAACCAACTCGTGCCCCAATCGTCAACGAAGCAAACCGTGGCTTGAAGAATGTGATTGGTTCTGTGGCAATGGCTCGGACTGATGCACCACATTCTGCAACGGCGCAGTTCTTCATCAACCTTGATGACAACGATTTCCTAGATCACACCTCAACAACCAATGCTGGCTGGGGTTACGCGGTATTCGGTAAGGTTTCAGCAGGTATGGATGTGGTAAACAAAATTGCGAAAGCACCAACAACCATTCGCTGGGGACACGAAGATGTGCCTTGCGAAGATATTGTGATTACAAAAGTCACTATTCGCGACTAATTCATTCACGTCCTTTCCCGCCCCTAGTGCATTCGAATTGATGGCATAAAGAAAAGAAGGCTGTGCGATAGGACTATGGTGGTAAGGGTTCGACTTTACCACCTGTATTCAAAGCTCGTTGTTAGAATAGTTACCAGCGAGAACGATAAGTACGGTGACACCCTTTGCACGTCTTATTCGCAGAATTTAACCCTTGCTCTGCACTCGACAAGTCTTGTTCAACACTCGCCTGATAAGGCTCAGAAAAGCACTTGAAAAACAACCCACACTCGGCCTTGCGCCGAGTGTTTTATTTTCGTCTCGACCATTTGATATAGCAAAATAGTGAAGCAATGATCACCGCCCCACCGAGCAGCTTCTGCATCTCTACACTTTCGCCAAGCACACTCACACTTAACAGCAGCGTCCACACAGGCTCAAGAATCATGATCAATGCCGCCACTTCCATGTTCACGGAGTGCTGACCGACCGTTTGTAGCAAGTAACGAATAGACGTTGCGATCACCGCAGAGACAATAAACCAGAAGACTAAGGTTTTGGTGATTTCGAACTCCGGCTGAGCTGTCATAGAAGCAAAGGCTAAACCACTCACACCCACCACAAACAGTTGCACACAGATTGATGCGATAGGCTTGATATTGGTAATCACACGCTTGTTCATCACAAAGTGAACAGACAACAACATCGATGCTAGTAAGAAATAAATCTGACTCTGCTCAACATGCCAGCCGTTACCCAAAGTCAGCAACAGCATGCCAATAATCGCGATCGGGAAAGACATCCAAAACGCGCGATTAGGCTTAACTCGAAACAAAATCCAAGACACAAACGGTGCAATGATCATGGCTAAGCTCATGATGAATGCACCTTCCGACAAGCTTTCAGTCACCGAAACTGCAAACACCCATACCTGCAATGAGGCAGACAACAACAAACCCACGCCGCAAAGAGACAGAATCTGCTTAAACGAAAGCTTACGAATATGGTGAATACAAAATGGCAGAAGAATAAGACTCGCGACGAGGAATCGCACACCAATGAACACTGGCCCAGGCATTTCTAATACCACCAGCTTAGATGCAATCCATCCCACCCCAGCTAGCAGGGTGGCAAATAGAAGGTAAAGCTCTCCGCGCATCGCTTTCACGTTCATCATTTTACTTAGTCCAATAACAAAAAAAGCAACCCGACTCTGCAAGGTTGCTTTTTATAAACATTCAACAGGATCGAGATACTATCTCAATACTCTGCTTCAGGCAGCTGTTTTTAGCCTGCGTATTCTGGGTAATCCGTTAAACCTTTTTCAGCACCACCGAACAATGTGTTTGGATCGTGCGCTGCAAGTGGGTAACCATTTTGAATACGAGCTGGTAAATCTGGGTTCGCAACGAATGGACGACCAAAACCAACCATGTCAGTTACGCCTTCAGCAACGGCTTTTTCGCCACGCTCGCTATCGTATTTACCCGCATAAATAAGGACACCCTCGTAGGCTTCACGAACTGCTGCTTTAAATGCTTTTGGCGTTTCAGGTGCATCGTCCCAATCAACTTCTGCAATGTGTAGGTAAACAATTTTGTATAGGTTAAGTAGTGCTGCCGCCGCTGTGTAAGTCTCTACTGGTGTAGCGTCAACCGTACCATTCAACGATGTGAACGGAGCAAGGCGTACACCAACACGGTCAGCACCAATCGCTTCAACCATAGCTTCAACCACTTCGCCTAGGAAACGTAAACGGTTTTCAATTGAACCACCGTATTCGTCAGTGCGGTTGTTTGCTTCAGAATCGATGAATTGGTTGATTAAGTAACCATTCGCTGCGTGAAGTTCGATACCATCAAAGCCTGCTTCAACCGCATTCAAAGCCGCTTGGCGATACTGTTCAACCACCTCTTTGATGTCTTGTTTCGTCATTTCACGAGGTTCAACCACATCAACAAAGCCCGGTTCATCAGTACCGTTATCGATGAATACCTTTACGTTTTGTGCTTTAAGTGCAGAAGACGAGATTGGCTGTTCACCACCAATGTTGTCTGGGTGTGTTACACGGCCTACATGCCAAAGTTGAGCGAAGATAACGCCCTCTTTTTCATGTACGGCATCAGTCACTTTTTTCCAACCAGCGATCTGCTCATCAGAATAGATACCCGGAGTCCAAGCATAGCCTTGACCCATAGGTGAAATTTGTGTGCCTTCAGCAATAATCAAACCTGCAGAAGCACGCTGAGCGTAGTAAGCCGCCATCATATCGTTTGCTGAATTACCAGGTTGCGTTGCGCGAGAACGCGTCATCGGTGGCATAACAATACGGTTTTTAAGCTCGATATTACCAAGTTGAATTGGTTGAAATAGTGCGTTTGTCATTGTTATATCCTCGATTAACCTAGTTGAATCAGTTCGATTTGGTAGCCGTCTGGGTCAGTAATAAAAGCGATATGAGTTGAGCCGCCTTTCACTGGACCCGCTTCGCGAGTGACGTTGCCACCTAGCGATTTGATTTTGTCACATGCTGCGTAAATATCTTCTACACCCAATGCCAGATGACCAAACGCGCTGCCCATCTCGTACTCATTCGTATCCCAGTTGTACGTTAGCTCGATAGTCGTGCCGCCTTGCTCATAGCCAACAAAAACCAATGTGTAGCGGTACTCTTTGTTTTCGTGGCGTTCAAGTTCCTTCATTCCCAATACCTTGGTGTAGAACTCGATAGACTTGTCTAAATCAGTAACTCGGATCATTGTGTGTAGGAATTTCATATTTCGCCCTTTTTAGCCCAGCAACCTGAGCCGATATAATCGTGAGTGGAGGTTACCCACTTCTTTGTTAGGGTTAATATACGAGCTGACAGCAAATAAATGAAATTATCATAAATTCTCATTGTGATAATTTTTTATTATAACTCACTTAATACAAGTGATTTGTTAAGAAGATATTTGGCAAACAAAAGATAGGGCGACGATCAGAAAGCGGAGCGCCAACTGTTTAGTGATTTAGACATGTCATTAGTCGTATTGATGATCTGCTCTCTCAACCACTTATGTGCCGGATCGGTGTTCTGTTTTTTCAACCAAATGAGGTAATGAGAGATAGGCTGATAATCGAAAGGCGGTTTGAACAACTGTAACCCAAGACGTTCCTGATACTGGATCGCCATAGAAAGCGGCACAACAGTGATGTAATCAGTCTGGCTACACAGCATTAGGTTACTGGCCATAGAGCTGCCGTGAATTACAATTTTACGCGAGGATAAGTCTAACGAAGTGTAGTGAGTCAAACTTCTTACTTGGCGACGTGTTCTGGCTAAAACCGCATGTTGCTCACTGAGATATTGCGCCTCGGTGATCTCACCTTTGATCCTAGGGTGCCCATTTCGGCAAACAATCACAAACTCACTGTCGTAGAGCTTTTCGCTCATCATGCTTGAATGCTCAGGCAACACAATGTCGATCATCAAATCAAACTTCTGAGTTAATAGATCCTCATGGACTTGATCATCACTATCTGGTTGGTCATACACCTCAAGAGATAAGCCTTGGTTAGATAACTGAGAAAATCGATCGAGCAACATCCACTTTAAATGTTCGGGAACCGAAGCCACAAACCTGCGCTCTGTACTCGCTTCATCAAACCCAGCCATACCTTGAAACACGCCGTTGAGCTCGTGTATTGGCGCTTTGATTTGCTCATACAAGCTTTGCGAGTAAGCAGTAGGCACAACCCCTCGCCCACTGCGCACAAACAACTCTTGGCCAATTTCATTTTTCAGTCGGCCGAGCGCAGTGCTGATCGTCGATTGATTGGTATTCAAATGATCGGCAGCCTTACTCAAACTGCCCTGCTCCATCACCGCTGAAAACACAGCCAATAAGTTAAAATTCGGAATGTCATTACTCATGATTCAGTGCTCATTTGGCGATAGATTTAATTATCTTATCGTAAAAGCGATAGAATGAAACAACGGATGCTCATTGAGAAAACAAAACTGAGAAGGAAGCATCATATGGTAAAGAGCAAAAATGTCAGAACAACTCACTCTTTCGAATAGCTGCCACATTCGCCAGATTGGAATCTAAATCTCTTCGCTGTGCCAGTAACGCTTAATCCACCCAAACTCACCCTAGACTGGTCGGAGTATTCAATATTTCCGTCCTGCCTTATTGATACTTTTATAGCCACTTCTATGATCCAGGCTAATTAAATAGACATATTTTATAAGCCGAGTTTGAGCCTGTTCAAATAAACCCACCTCACGTTTAAGCAACCACTCAATTCATCGTAATTACGATAATTCAATATCGCAATAATGCGTAGATAGCACCAGTTACACTTCCTATTATTTCGCCAACAAATCAATTCTTAACCTAAACAGAAAACCTAAAAATGTGTAGATGATGGTGTTGCACACATCACGGAAGACGGCCTTAAAACCCAATGCAGCAAACGAACCTATCAATGGTAGACGTTACTTAAGAATGATTTCGCCAGGTGTTTTTAACACTCTATTCGCGAGAATGCGTTGTCTACGTGGTCAAAGCGATTTTTAATTGTCATCTAGTACTTTTGACTCAGTAGGTCTATACGGTTACGTGAGTTCAACACCTCTTTCAGATGTCTTCTAAAAGTCTTGTACCAAGGCTGCACTTTCTCTCTCCTTATTTAGGTTGAGATATGAACTTTATAAAAATCGTTTTCCAGAAAATCTGGGCCATTGTGATGGTCTTGGTCAAATTCTGTCTGTTTATGGCAGTGATGTTTGCGGGAGCATGGGCTCTTGCACCATTAGGCACAATCCATTCTAAAGACATCGACATGTCTCAATTCAACAATCAT
Organism: Vibrio sp. 10N.222.52.C12; assembly: GCF_041474215.1. Classification (NCBI taxonomy): domain Bacteria; kingdom Pseudomonadati; phylum Pseudomonadota; class Gammaproteobacteria; order Vibrionales; family Vibrionaceae; genus Vibrio; species Vibrio sp. 10N.222.52.C12. The sequence goes on along the minus strand of NZ_JBFRTR010000070.1, from coordinate 72,402 downwards.
CCCAATGAAATGATGATGAACTTCTTCCAGATGGAGTCCTTCTCTGGTTACTTGTTCTCAGTGACCATTGCTGTCGTATTAGCCGGTATTTACGGCATGTGGCAATTGCATGAACTGGGAGTGCATAAAGCAAAAGAGCACAAAAGCGCTCACGTACAGATCGTGTTTGCACTGTCACTTTGTGGACTGTTCATCAGCAAAACATTCTGGGTTATCGCCTTGGTCATCGCATTGGCGAACTGGAAACATATTGGTCAATCACTGAGTGATGTGATTCGCCGTGGTGTTCAGCCTAAACAAGATGCGACTAATGCAGCGACAGCCGCTGTCCACGTAACACCTGAACAATCGGTAACAGAGCCGTCTCAAACAAATCAGGTTCCAACAAAACCATCCCCTACAGAAAAAGAGGTCGCATAATGAAAGAGATGATGATTCCATACATCCTAATTGTATGGTCACTGTTTGCGACAGGTGCACTGAAGAAGAACTTCAAAAACTACACGTGGGCTGCCATTGGCGGCGTAACAATCCTTGCCGTATTAGCGGTTATCTCTCGCTTATGGGCACCGGTTGATTTAACCAACTCAACCACAGTGAAAGCACCACACGCGGTAATGTCACCTATCTTTGGTCAGCAGATCGACAAAGTGCTTGTTGAGCACAACCAAATGGTTAAAGAAGGCGACGTAATTTACACACTCGTCGACATCGATTCTGCCGCAGACAAAGCAAAGATCGAATCTTCAATTGTTCAGAAAGAAGAAGAAATCAAGCAAATGACTCGCGACTTAGAGCGCGCTGAAACGTCACCTGAAATCTTCAATATGCGTGACGTAGAAAAGTACGACTCAGACCTTCGAGTGCTGCACGCTCAACTTGTGTCGTTAAAAGCCGATCTACAAAAAGTAAATTGGGCGCAAGAGAAGAAAACCATTAGAGCTGAATTTGATGGTCAGGTATCGATAGTGAATATTGCTGAAGGTTCTGTCATGGGTAACATGCACCTCTACAACACCAGCAAAAAATTCCTTGAGATGCGTATTTCAGACCAAACTTACGGCTATGTTCAAGTAGGAGACTTCGCAGAGTTCTTCGTTGATGCCTACCCAGGGCATGTGTTCCGAGCAAAAGTACACAGCTTTAATGCAGGTACGGGGGAGTCAAGTATTTCTCCACTTCAGGGGCCACAAAGCGTCGGTCAACACGTGGTAAGAAACGGCAATGGTTTAGGTCGTACTATCGTACTTGAGATCATTGAACCAGAAGGTTACAACATCCCTATTGGTTCAACTGGCGCGGCTTGGATCTCAGCTGAGAAGCCACATCCGTTCTGGGGCTTCATCGATGTAATCGGTGCAGCAACGGTTCGCCTACAATCTTACAAGTCATACTTAGGTGCTTGGTAAACGATTAGCTCTTGATAAGCAATTAAATATTCAATGATTTGGCTGTTATTCACTCGTATCACAGCCACTCATGAACTAGCGACTAATTGTAAAACAAATGCCCTGAATTTCAGGGCATTTTTGTATCTGTTGCAAGCTCATTTACTAATTGATTTAGATCAAAATTAATCGCCAATACAATCGTTTATCAAACAAATCATCGAAAAAACGATAGATTGAAATATTATTAGCGCGTAGATAGCGACCTCCCCCACCTCTATCATTTGGCTCAAGAAATCCAATTCCTGTATCCAAATATAAGGTCACTACCATGACTAATACATTCAAAAAAATGGCGCTTCCTGTTGCTATTGCGAGCACTCTACTTGCTTCTGGTTTTGCATCTGCAACGCCAACTGTAGAAGCGACATCGAAAGTCGGCCAAGAACTTCAGACGGCAAATGCTGCGCAATACCAAAACATTGATCTTGATGCTCGCTACAAGAGCGAGGTTCTATTCGAACACAAATCAAACCTATTCTGGGGAAAAGGCGAACGTATTCAAGTTGTTTCTAAAACAGGCGATTCTCTAGCTTACACTGCTGAGTCTGACCATGTTCACCCAATCCTCACCAAGCATGGTCGTAAAATGGACCAAGCAATCATCAAAGTAGATGACAACGTATATCTTGGTTACGGTTTCGGTCTAGATACACCCGTCATGATTGAAGGTACGGACGGCATCATCATTGTTGATCCAGGCGAGTCGGTAGAAATGGCTCAATCGGTTAAAGAACAGTTCCGTCAAATCACCGACAAGCCGGTTAAAGCAATCATTTATTCTCACAACCACATCGACCACATCTCTGGTGTGCGTGCGTGGGTGACTGGCGAAGAAGTGGCATCAGGTGAAGTAAAAATCATCGCTGAAGAAGGCCTAACCGCTGCAGTGGCTAACTGGTATTCAAACCTAGGTACTCTATTTGGTCACCGTACTTCTTACACAGGTGCTAAGCACGTAGAAGAAGGCGAGCACGGCACAGTAAACGACGGCCTTGGTCCGCGCTTCATGCAAGGTGCTATCTCGTTCATCGAACCAAACCTGCTTGTACCAAGCCAAAGCCACATCGAAATCGAAATTTCTGGCGTGAAAATGCACATCGAGAACGTGCCATCTGAAACTAAAGATGAGTTAGTGGTTTACTTCCCAGACCAGAAAATCCTGCACGCGGCTGAAGTACTTCAAGGTGAGAACTTCCCTAACCTTCACACCATCCGTGGTACTAAATTCCGTGACCCATCAATGTGGTTCAAGGGCATCGACGTAATGCGTAAGTTCGACACTGAGATCATGATTAACTCTCACGGTCGTCCTGTTGAAGGTAAAGAAGCAGTAGCTGACGTACTAACGGCTTACCGTGATGCGATTCAATACACTCATGATCAAACTATCCGTTACATGAACAAAGGTATGAGGCCAGACGAGCTAGTTGAAGTAGTTAAACTTCCTAAGCACCTTGCAGAACACCCTTGGTTAGGTGAACACTACGGTACTGTTGCACACGCCGTGCGTCAGATTTACGTAGGTTACAACGGTTTCTTCGAAGCGGATCCATGGCAGCTAGAGCCAATGGCTTACGAGCAACGCGCTAAAGCATTCGTAGAGATCATGGGCGGTCGTGACAACATCCTTACGACTGCACAAGCAGCAATTAAGGCTGAGAACTACACATTTGCAGCAGAAATTCTTTCTTACCCAATCACGGTAAACAAGCAAGATATGGAAGCTCGTGAGATGAAAGCACAAGCTTACAAAGCATGGGCTGCAGACCAAGTGAACATCAACTGGCGTAACTGGGCGCTCAACGCGGCGGCTGAACTAGAAGGTACTCGTGATTTCTCTAACATGATCAGCTTCGCTTCTGTAGACGTACTAACTGCGCTACCAAGTAAGCAAATCTTCGATATGATGACGTCGACGCTAATCGCAGAAAACTCGTTAGACGTAAACATGATGCTAACGTACAACTTCTCTGATACTAACGAAGCATTCACTATCGAAATTCGTAACGGCATTGCTCAGTTACACGAAGAGGCAGTGAAAGGCGCAGACGTTCAAATCAACACCACTCGTGCAGTATTGAACCAAATCTTGATTGCGGGTCCAAACGCTCAACAAGTGATTGGTACCAACCTACAGTCTGGTGCATTCAAGTTCTCGAATGGCGACATCAAAGGCTTCGGTCAATTCATGAGCTACTTCGATAAGCCGATGACTCCAGAAGAGATCATGCTCATCGTTCGCTAATAGCGAGTTCGAACGGTCGCTCTTCGGCGATAGCTCTTCGATGATAGCTCTTCGACGATAGCGTGTTAGTAAACAATCACTAACACACTATCAACCAATACGCTGACCGCTTCACATGGACGACAAACAAATACAGGGACCCTTTGTGGTCCCTTTTTTTATCGTCAGGTTCGGCTTCTGCCGTCAGATTCTTAACCCTGTTATAGGTCTCGATAACCATTATGTTAAAACGATTTGCTCTGATTCTTTCGCTTACCTCTTCACTCACGTTTGCCTGTGGTCTTCACCAAGATACCGGATTTAGTTTGGTGACAGAGCCCGGTTCACTCGAGGTATTTGGTAACGTCATTACAGCCAGACAAGACGATGAATTCAACAACCTCAATAAGCCAGATCACTTTCGACTCTTTGCCATCAAGGCTGCGCTTGCGAAACCCCACCCAAGCAAAATTGAGTTCAACTTGTTCGAAGCAATCAAAGGTCATTACAGCCAAGTGAAACTTGAGAAGGGGGTCGATGTCTCAGGCAGAGATACTTTGCCTACCGAGGAAGATCTATTACTGATTACGGAACTCGATGTGTTCGATGCGTTGGCAACTGGCACCATCTCTTGGGATCACGCGACACTAAACGGCTTAGTGATCATCAACGGCCCACAAGATAAACGAGAGCAGCTTGAAGATTGGCTGAGTGATATTTTTGAAGGGTAATAGCTTAAAGCGGGACAGATAAAAAGTCGTCAAACCCTCGGACTTCAGAACATTGAGGGTTCAACGACAAACTTAAATCAAAAAAGCGTAGGCAACGGAATCAACTCCAGCCCCAGTACACCACTGATACTCATGACCACCAGCAGAGAGACCTTGAAGACCGTCTTTGACCACTGGATGTAGTTAAGGCAATCGACTTTGCGGAATGTCACTTTGGTCCACATAAAACAGACTGCTGCCGACACCGCTAGGTATTCATAACCTGCTTCCCCGAGTAGGAACAGCGCCAACGAGACTGCGCCAAACGCTACCACATAGGCTTTCATGTGCTGATGCGCTTTGTCGACGCCCTCTTTCACCGGTAACACAGGAATGCCTGCATCTCGATAATCTTGAAGGCGGAACATCGCGATCGCGTACGAGTGTGGCATTTGCCATAAACAGAACATCGCGAACAACAAAACCGCTTCCAAACTAATGTAATTCGTCACCGCCAAGTAACCCACCAATGGTGGAACTGCGCCCGAAATACTGCCGACTAAAGTGCCGTAAACCGATGTACGCTTGTACCACATGGTGTAGAAAAAGACGTAAAACACATAGCCAAGCAACACCATGACCGCAGAGATCGGATTAGCGAACTGAAACAGCAGCGCTGTGCCTGCTAGCAGTAAAACCAAGGCATAGACGAACGCGACGTCTGTATTGATGTTGCCCTGAACCAATTCTCGATTTTGTGTGCGCTTCATCTTCTGGTCGATGTCTCGATCAAAGATGTTGTTCACAACACAACCTGATGCAATCACAAGTCCCACACCCGCTAATGTTGTCAGTAACAACATCGCACTGGCTGGTTCTGTTTTTGCGGCGAGGAAGAACCCCGCCGCAACAGAAATCAGGTTGCCGAAAATGATGCCCGGTTTGGTGATAGACAGATATCTTTTCAGCATACCCTAGCCTACAACTTCATGTTGACGTTCATGTTGTAGATGATCCATACCGAGCCAGCGATAAGAATCAATACAACAATGGCGGTAAACATCAGTGACACCAAGTTCCAACGCCCATCGGAAGATTTCGCTTCCATATGTAAGAAGTACTTAAAGTGCACAAAAATTTGCACCAACGCGCAGCCGAACAAGATCACGTACGTTTCTGTGCTTGGTAACACATGCGCCCACACGATGTAGAACGGAATAATGGTGAGAATCAGTGACGCAATAAAGCCTTTCACATAATCCGTTGCACCACTGTCTAGATGCTGTTCCATTACATCACCCCCATTAAGTACACGATGGTAAATACACAAATCCAAACGATATCAAGGAAGTGCCAGAACAAGCTCAAGCACTGGAAGCGCATCGACATGTTGTCGTTCAAGCCTTTGGTTGAAAGTTGGTGGTACGCCACCGCCATCCAAATCAGGCCAAACGTTACGTGCAAACCGTGTGTGCCAACCAAGGTAAAGAACGCAGAAAGGAATGCACTTTCTTGAGGGCCATAACCTTCTGCAATCAAATGATGGAACTCATACACTTCCATACAGATAAAGGCTAAGCCCAATGCGAAAGTCACTTTGATCCAGCGCTTCAGTCCGGTCACGTCTTTGCGCTTCATCGCAATCATGCCAAAACCGAATGTGATACTACTGAACAGCAGCATCATGGTTTCGACAAACACGAACGGCAGTTCAAAGATGTCTTTACCTGTCGGCCCTGCAATTGATCCACTCTCAAGCACGGCATAAGTCGCGAAAAGCGTGGCAAACAGGACACAGTCACTCATCAAGTAAACCCAGAAGCCAAACAACTTGTTGCCCGCAGCTTCGTGGTGATGATCATGCGAATGTGCAAGATCATAAGTGTGTGACGGAGTATTAGCTTGCATACGTCGTCTCCAAGTCATCTTTATTGTCGTTATTACCACTGTCAGCGCTGTTACCACGACCAGAATGATCGCCTTTCACTGACTGTTTTTTCGCTTCTGCAAGCTGCGCACGTCGAGCCGCTTCAATCGCTTTGATCTCTTCAACTTCCACGTAGTAGTCCACATCGTCGTTGTAGCTGTGTTGAATACACGTCACCACGATGCCCACTAAGCTTGCAGCCGCTAGCCACCAGATGTACCAGATCATTGCGAAGCCAAATGCCAACGCCCATGCAGACACATAAATGCCTGTCGGTGTGTTCTTCGGCATGTGAATACGTTCGTATTCTTCTTCCTGAGTTGGATCAAACTCGCCACTTTGCTTTTGATACCAGAACGAATCGATCTCATCGCCCTTAGGCAGTTTTGCAAAGTTATAGAACGGCGGTGGTGAAGACGTTGCCCATTCAAAGGTACGTCCGCCCCACGGGTCACCGGTTAGATCTCGGTTTTGGTCTCGGTCACGAACACTCACGTAAATCTGAACGAACTGACACACCACACCCATCGCAATCACGCCCGTACCTGCAGCCGCAACCGCCAGTAGTGGGAAGAACTCAGGGTTAATGTCTTGGCTCAAACGACGCGTCATGCCCATAAAGCCCAGAGCGTAAAGCGGCAAGAACGCCATCAAGAAACCGATGATCCAGCAGTAGAATGCGCGTTTGCCCCAAAGCTCGTTCAGAGTGAAACCGGTCGCTTTCGGGAACCAGTAACCAATCGCAGCAAAACAACCGAAGACAACACCACCGATGATTACGTTGTGGAAGTGAGCAATCAGGAATACCGAGTTATGCAGAATGAAATCTGCCCCCGGAACTGCCATCAATACGCCCGTCATACCACCCACGGTAAAGGTGATTAGGAAGCCCACTGTCCACATCATTGGTGTGGTGAAGCGGATACGACCTTTGTACATGGTAAATAGCCAGTTGAAGATCTTAACCCCGGTTGGGATAGAGATAATCATGGTCGCGATGCCAAAGAAGGCATTCACATTGGCGCCAGAACCCATGGTGAAGAAGTGATGCAGCCAAACCACAAACGCTAAAATAGTGATCGCCACTGTTGCCCATACCAGTGAGGTATAACCAAACAGTTTTTTGCGAGAGAAGGTTGCAGTCACTTCAGAGAACACACCGAAGATAGGCAAAATTAGGATGTACACCTCAGGGTGTCCCCATGCCCAAATCAGGTTCACATACATCATCACGTTGCCACCAAGGTCATTGGTGAAAAAGTGCGTGCCGATGTATCTATCCAAAGTCAGTAACGCGATGGTTACCGTTAGGATTGGGAAAGAGATGATGATCAGGATGTTGGCACACAGAGACGCCCACGTGAATACTGGCATCTTCATCATTGGCATAGACGGAGTACGCATGCGCAAAATGGTCGCAAAGAAGTTCACACCCGTTAGCGTAGTACCCACTCCGGATATTTGCAGCGCCCATATCCAATAATCGACCCCGACTCCCGGGCTCGCCTCAATACCAGACAGCGGCGGATACGCCAACCAACCCGTACGGCCAAACTCACCTAAGCCAAGCGACATGTTGGTTAGGATAATACCCACCACAAATAGCCAGAAGCTCAAGTTATTCAGATAAGGGAATGCAACATCACGAGCACCGATTTGCAACGGCACGATGATGTTCATCAAACCGATAACCAAAGGCATCGCTACGAAGAAAATCATGATCACGCCGTGAGCCGTGAAGATCTGGTCGTAGTGATGTGGCGGCAAATAGCCCGTTTCACCGGCTGCAGAAAGCAATTGCTGGCTACGCATCATGACCGCATCAGCAAAGCCACGAACTAACATCACCATCGCAACAGCAATGTACATGAAGCCCAATTTTTTGTGGTCTACAGACGTAAACCATTCATTCCAAAGGTATTGCCACTTACCGGCTTTGGTTACCGCGTACACCACTAAGCTGCCCACTAAAGCGATCATGGTTAACGTGACCAAAATAATGGGTTCGTGGTAGGGAATTGAGTCTAGAGTTAATCTTCCAAACATGACGATTATCCTTGGGTTTCCGGCAAACAGTTCATTGAACCAGGGTGCTGGGTCACGACATCGGTGAATAAAAATGGTGGGATACTGGAGAACAGAGTGACGGGTTCAGCCACACTTGGCGCAGCCAATGAACGGAACTGCTCCCAATCTTCAATGCGATCAGGGCTTGCTTTCACTTTTTCCACCCAGTTTAGAAATGCCACTTGATCAGGCATGGCTGATGCAGTGAATTTCATCTGTGAGAAACCTTTGCCACTGTAGTTCGATGCAAAGCCTTTGAAGTCACCTTCGTGGTTTGCAATCAAATTCAGCTTGGTCACCATTCCCGGCATCGCGTAGATCTGCGAACCAAGACGCGGGATAAAGAACGCGTTCATGATGTTGTCTGAAGTTAGCTTAAACGTCACCGGTACATCTTTCGGGAACGCAACATAGTTAACCGTCGCAATGTTTTGCTCCGGATAGATGAACAGCCACTTCCAGTCCAGAGAGACCACTTCGATCACCATAGGTTGCACATCACTTTCCAGAGGCTTTGATGGCTCTAATTCGTGTGTTGTTCGCCAAGTGATGGTGGCTAGAATCGCGATGATGATGATTGGAATCGTCCATACCACCACTTCAATCTTGGTTGAGTGTGCCCAGTCAGGTGCATACTCTTCCGTGGTATTGCTCTCGCGGTATCGGTAAGCAAAGTAGATGGTCATCAGAATCACTGGGATGACGACAATCAACATCAGCAACAGAGCCGTGATAATCAGCTCTTTTTCCTGAACGCCAACGCTACCTTTTGGGTCGAGCAATGCGGAGTTACATCCTTCGAGCATCAGAACGGTTCCCAGCAAACCAATCTTCGACAAATTTGTCCTCGATAAAATGCGTTTATATCTTGAAGCTTCCATTAACTTTCTCGATGGTTATCCAGCCTCAGAACGAACGTCTGAGTACTGGTTGTCATGATCATTAGAATATTTATGTGTTGAGCATGTGAAACGCCGCATCTCAAAAAGCAATGCAATAAGGTTCGTTACTGCCGGGTTAAAACCACACAGAAAACATGACTTAATTGTTACACTTTGAAATACATTGTTACATTCGGCGCATTATGAAGAGTTGAAATTGAAAGCTCACCAAACAAACTTGGAAACTAACCTTCCATTTATGAAGACGAAAACTAAGAAGCAGTAAGCGATTAAGACACACATCAATAGCGTGCTACACAGATGGAGCCAGTACTGACAAGGGATTTAGAAAAAGTAGATAAACACTCGCTCACCACCAAAGCTCGGGGCAAGTTCAAGGTACATTAGAAAGAGCGAATAAATAGAAGTGTGACGCCCGTCAAAATTGTGAATTCACATACCATTTACAAGGTATTCACTGGTTAGATTATTCAAAACACCCACTCATTCACCAACAAGATAATCAAGCATTCATCTATGCACTAATGTGACGAATTGAAAGAATATAATGACTAACAGAAAGGATAATTTGACTAATTGAGGGCGTAATAGCGGTGAAAAGCACAACAAAAAGGTAGGAATTGGGATGAATTTATCGAGAATAACCACACCATAATCGAGCCAGATACGGCTCGATTATGGGCAATTAAAGAGTAGCCAAATTGAAGAGACGTTAAATTGAAAAACAGTTATGCCGCTTGAGTAGTCATGGATTTTCGCTGATTTCGAGTCATCAAATGATAAACCACAGGTACAAAGTAGAACGAGATAAGCGTGGTTAATACCGTTCCGCCAACAATCGCGACCGCGAACGGAGGCCAGAAACCACCGCCAGCGATGATCAATGGCATAAAGCCGCCAACAGTCGTTATCGTGGTTGAGCTGATATGGCGAGTACACGACATCACAGCTTCAACGACTGCATCTACATTCCCGGAGGAAGCCTCTTTATCGAGTTTCAATTCGGTCAAAATCACAATGGCCGCGTTAATCGCTAAGCCCGCAATCCCAAGCATCGCGATAATCACCGTAAAGCCGAACGGATAACCGAAGATCCATACCGACAACAGCCCTAGTCCACCAGCCAACCCTGCTACCATGAAGATGATGCTGCTCATTCGGAACGAGTTGAATGACATCACCACCACCAGCACCATCAATACCACCACGACTGCGACATTCGAGATGAGGCTGTTGACTGAATTGTCTCGCTCCGCTGATTCGCCACCAAAACCAATGGTGTAACCCGATGGCATCTCATAGCTTGCTAAGCGTTTTTGGAATTCATTAAGTACGGTTTGAGGTAAGACACCCGCTTCAATGTAACCCTCGATGGTATTCACACGCTGCCCGTTACGACGAGTAATCGCACCGCGACTGGTCGTCAATTCCAGTTCTGCCAGCGTCGAAACATTGATCCCTGTTGAGTAGACATCAGAACTGATTGGCAGACGAATATTGCTTAAGTGAACCAAGTTTTCACGCGCCTCATCTGCCACACGAACACGGATTGGTACCGACTCACTGCCTTCAATCACAGAGCCACTTTCACGACCTGTCAGAGTAGTTTGCAGCATACCTGCGAACTGGTTCAATGAAATACCATTCAGCTTTGCGGTGTCTTCATCAACCTTCAACCACACCTTCGGAGTACCTGGTTGCAGGGTTTCCCTTGTGTGCGTCACATGAGGAACACCCGCCAAAATTAGACGAACATCTTCACCAATCGCTTTTAACGTGTCGAGGTTTTCACCATACACTCGCAGTTCAACGGGCGCGGTAAATGGAGGCCCTTGGTTAAGCTTACGTACCAAGATTTGTGCTTCCGGCACCTCTTCATCCAACACCTTTTGCAACTGTGGAATTAGCGTATTGGCTTGGTCAAAGTTCTCTGTTTTCACCATGGCTTGCGAGAAGTATGGCGCATTATTTTGCCTTGCTTGCAGGTTGTAATAGAAGGATGGGAAGTTTGCACCCACGAGCCAATCGATACGCTCCACTTCAGGGTAACGATGAATGATATCGTCGATTTTTTCAGAGGTGTTTTTAGTGGCATAAATGCTCGCTTGCGGCGGCATGTACACCTGGATCTCAAACATGTCTCGGTCTGATGGCGGGAAGAATTGCTCAGTCAGCTGAGACATACTCCAGTAACCGGTAAACGGAACCAACAACACCAAAGCAATCGTGATAATTGGATGCGTGACACCAAAGCGGACAGAAGACGAGAACCAGCGCGTCAAAGCCGGGATTCTTAAGCCGGTCATGTACCAATGGTGCTGTCCTTTCTTGTCGACATCACTGAGTTGTTTCGGCAGTAGCTTAGTCGCTAAGCCTGCGATTAAGGTGTGCGAGATGATGTAAGAGCCGATCAATGAGAAAGAAACGGTAATCGCAATACCACCGACGAACTCACCCGATGCACCCGGCATCAAGATAATCGGGGCAAACGCCAACACGGTAGTTAAAGTTGAGCCTAATAACGGCACCCATAAATGCTTCAATGCATTCATGGTCGCTTCTGCTCGTTGTTGCCCTTTCAAACGATAAGCTTGAATGGTATCGACCATCACCACCGCGTTATCAACCATGATCCCGAGCGCCACAATTAGGCCTGTCACCGACATTTGGTTAATCGGCACACCGGTCATTTTCATGATCGACAAGGTCAATAATGAGGTTAACGGCAGAGAAATGGCGACTAAGATCGCGGCACGCACGCCTAAAGTGACAAACAGCACAATCAAAATCAGACCGAAACCGATCATCAAGCTTTTGCCTAAATCGTCTAAGCGAGTCTCGGTATAACCTTGCTGATTAAAGAGCACGGTCACCTTAACGTTACTTGGTAACTCTTGCTCAAATTTACCAATCAGAGCATTAGCTCGCGACGTCCAGTTATCAACTCGCAGATCAGGGTGCATTCTTGCCGCGACAATCACACCCGGCTCACCATCAACAATAGCAATCTGGTCTTGTGGGGTTTTCTCACCACGTTTCACCGAAGCAATGTCTTCCATACGGATGATGTGACCTTTGCTATCAGTGGCTATTGGCACTTGCTTAATGCGTTCAATGGAATCAAGTTCAGATTTAATTTCTAAGCCAAAGCGAGAATAAGCACTGACCAGTTCACCCGCCGAGTTCTTGGCGTCTGCCCCTTCGAGCGATTCAGCGATATTGGCGCTTGAACGCCCTAGAGCAGCGGCATCGGCCGTACGTAAACTGATTTGAATCTCTTCTTGCGGCATCCCGTATTCATCAACGAATTCAGTACCCGACAAAGTTCTTAGTCGCTTGGCGAGCTCTTTGGCATAACGGCCCAGCGTTAACCTATCAGGCTCGCCTGCACCAGACCAAGTTAGAGATGCGATGGTCGTGAAAGCATAGGTATGGTCGCTATCGAGATCAGGCGATTGAGCACCCGCAGGCAAAATGGATTCGATATCAGATAACTTGTCGCGAGCTTGGGACCAAACTGGCTCAGGCTCGGTGATGGTGTCATTCAATTCTAAGGTGACAATAGACACGCCCGGTCTTGAGGTTGAGCTCACGAGTTTAACTTCACTCAGCTCGCGCAGCTTGTTCTCGATAACTTCTGTTACCAAGGTTTCAACACGCTCGGCACTGGCTCCGGGGAAACTGGTAGTAATGTTCGCGTAACGGTTGATGATTACTGGGTCTTCTGCACGTGGCAACGTCATGAACGCAGAAATACCACTCACCATCAGCAGTGCGGTCATCAAGATAAGCAGTCGAGTGTTGGAAATAGTCTCTATTATTTTCATACTATTACCTACTCAGCCGCACTGACTGGTTTCACGATTTGGCCCGGAACTAAGCGATGTAAACCACTGGCGATGACCTGTTCACCGTCTTCAATCGCCCCACTCACGTACGCTTGTTGATTGTTGGCAAACAACACCTGAACACTTCTACGTTCAACCTTATTGTCTTCACCAATCACAAAGATGTTCCACACACCGCGCAATCCATCAATCAAACTCGTTAATGGCACCCAGTAACCTGAGTCATCAATCTGCTCATCAAATTTAAGGTAGGCAAGTTGCCCTTCCAATACCGATGATTGTTCAGGGAATAGGTAACGCAAACCGACACTGCGAGATTGGGTGTCGACCATTGCGCCGGGATTCAATAGCTCCACGGCATAATCTGTTCTCCCAACTCGGATGTTAGGCGAAGAAAGTGAGGTGACTTTTTGCATTTGGTGAGCAGGAATACCGATGAAGGCCTCTTTGCCCTCAGAAGCGAGCAGTGTAAGAGTTGGATTACCCACATTCACCACATCTCCGAGCGAAACAAAGCGCGTCGCGATGGTTCCAGAATAAGGCGCAAGCACTGTCGACTTCACCAATTTCAGTTCGTTGCCTTTTACCGATGCATCGATGCGCAACAAGTTCGCCTGCAATACGCGTTGCTCACTGGTGAGAGAATCAATCTCCGCTTCGGCACTGAAGCCTTTCGCTTTCAATGAACGTTGACGTTTAAGGTTCGCTGCCACCAAACTCAATTGAGCTTTGACTTCTTCAGCCTGCGCTTTCAGTTGGCTAGACTCGGTTTCCAAAAGTTGGGTATCCAATCGGATCAACGGCTGACCTGTTGTGACTGTGTCACCGACATCCACCAGAATCTCATTGACCTTACCCGCCAATTCAAAACCCAAATTCGCCTGCTGCCCGGCCTTTACCACACCGACATATTCACGCTGTACCGCATACGATGGAGAGCGTTCCAAAGCGACAGTTTCTACTGTTAAGACTGTCGACGCTGCACTATTCGATTCCACTGCAGCATTATCTGCATCGGATGCTGTCTCGGCTTGTGTATTTTCACCACACCCGACAAGAAGAGTCGAAAACGCCACTGCTACTGCGCTTCCCTTCATCAATTTATACATACTTCCTGTTCCTATGCGGTACTCATCATGTTCTTTTTTTAGACTAACCAAACCAAACTAGACTATCTAGTTTGATTATGTTAAAAATAAGTTTCATGGTTAATGATTGATAAAAGCATCACAAAAAGCATAATGCTTAGCGCCAAATGAGATACCTATTACTGAGTATCAATAGGCACTAAGCAAAGAGACAAGCTAGGTAACGACCCAACACCAAGTAACGAGAAGCAAGCACGTGACAAAAATCATCAAGAGTGAACAGAAGAGATCGCAGATTTTAACCGCAGCAAGTAAGCTTTTCTCTGAATATGGCTTCAAGATCAATATGGATCAAATAGCCAAAGCAGCGAACGTTTCCAAGCAAACGGTCTACTCTCACTTTAAAAACAAAGACGAGCTTTTCGAAACCTGCATGCAAACCAAGTGTGCCGAGCGTGAACTCAGCCCTTCTGCTTTTGATATGAATGCCACTTTGGAAGAAGAGTTAGTGAAGTTTGGTGTGAAGTTTCAAGATTTGTTACTTGATGAGCAGTCCAGACAGACCTTTCAAAATGCTGTGAGCCAATCCAACACGCACCCAGAGATCGCCTCTATCTATTTAGAAACTGGGCCTCAGAAAACCACCAAATTACTTGCTGATTATTTGCAGTCGAAAATAGACTCTGGTGATCTCACACTGTCGACATCAAGCTCACCAGTCATTGCAGCACGCCAACTGTTGCTGATGTTTCACGGCAAATCGGCGTATTGGTCATTCTTCGGTCACGATAGCGGAGAATCCGAAGAAGAAAGGCTTCACTACACTCGCGAATGTGTCGCGCTGTTCTTAAACGGCAATCAGCCTCGTTAATCGTTCGAGGCCTCTAGTTAATCGTTCAAGGTTCATGTCGCCGTTAGCTCGCATTTGAAACTGACTCAAGAAGTAACTCATAGAAACGTTTAGCAGCAGGGCCTGTCTTGGCTCCTTTTGGTAAAGTCAGGTGCAGCGGAACGTGATACCCACTGCCATTTTCGACATTCAACACAGTGAGCTTGTCGCTACCTCGACTTTCAACAATGTGCTTTGGTAGTCGACAATACCCGACTCCCTGCTCTACCGCGCCAAACGCATGGTCGAAATTATCCACCGTAATACGCTGACTCGACTTCAACCAACCCACATCCTGTTTGTTCCCTTGGCTTTTAGTGCCTTGATTAGATCGTGTACCTAAATCTCGCACCACAATTTGTGGCAAAGACGACAGTTGATTCAACGACAGTGAAACGGCACTTGCTAACGGATGTGAGCTAGCAACTACTGGCTCCATCATCGTAAAACCAAACGCTTCGGCTGAGTAATTAGTAATAGGCAAGTTGATGATAGCCACATCAGCCAGTTCTTGAGTCACCATTTCCGTTGTTTTAGACAGTGACGTTTCAATCACTTGTATCGATGTGGTGTTGTTCTCCGCCAAAAATGCCGCCATCGGTTGATAAAGGCGTTCAAGGCAGCACAAATGATCCACGGCGACCACGATTTCAGATTCGACGCCTTTCGCCAGCTGTTCACTGATCAACTCTAGCTCGCGAGCTTGTTCCAACATACTGCTTGCACGGCGCAACAGTGATTTACCATCCTCCGACAAGACCGCCCTACGACCTTCAACCTGCACTAAAGTCACGCCTAATTGGTCCTCCAATTTTCTCAGCGCATAGATCAGCGTGGTGTGGCTCTTGTTCAATTGCACTGCCGCCGCCTGAATGCTGCCTGCACGGTCAATTTCGTAAAGCGTTTGCCATTGGTCGAGGGTGGTTTTCAATCTCATCGGTCTAAAATCCTGATAGTTATTAACTATATTATGAACTTTTCTGTCTGTTTTTTACAGGTAATATCTATTCCAACAGGCAATCAAGCCCCCTACGTTTTGCGAAATGACCATGAGTCTCAGCGCAATACCAAGTAACTGTTTGGAGAAATAACCATGAAATTATTACAAGTCGATTTTGAATTTTCAGGCCCATTTGGTGAAGAGATGTCGAGCGCGCTAGTTGACCTAGCAAAATCTATTAACAACGAACCGGGTATGATCTGGAAAATCTGGACAGAAAACGAAGCTGAAAAACTGGGCGGTGGTGTCTATCTTTTTGAAGACCAACTCAGTGCAGAGACGTACCTAGCGATGCATAGCGCTCGCCTTAAACAGATGGGTGTCGACGAAGTACGTGGTGTAATTTTCGACGTGAACCAGCCTTTAACTACCATTAACAAAGGCCCAATCAACGACTAGTTAATTCGCTGAATGAAAACAAAGCGATTGGAATGAATAAAGAATTAGCGAAAGGCACGAGATAGAGAGATAACAAATGAACAATAAAACGTTTTTAAGCCTACACGGCATCATTTACGCAGGGTTTGCTTTGGCGTTGTTTTTCCTACCAACGGTCATGTGGCCTATGTACGGCGTAGAAATTAATGATAAGTACGCTTATTTTCTCTCTCAGCACACCAGTATCTTCCTTGGTGGTATTGCCGCGATAAGTTGGTTATTGCGAGACATTGAGCCCGGAGTCAGTGCCAAAAAGCTCGTACAAGGTTTGGTTGTGACCAACATGCTGGGTGCCATCATCACCTTGTATGCCGCGTTTACAGGCATTTTTGTTGGTTTTGGTTGGAGTGACCCTGCGTTCTTCCTATCACTATCGATACTCAGCGTGTTGCAGGTTCGTCGACAAGGCTAGTTCATACAAAACCAAACCAATAAAAAAGGAACAGATGCACTCATCATCTGTTCCTTTTTCTCAATCAACTGTCGTTAACCTAGCGCGCTCAGCTTATTTGCTGTGCTCAACGTAAATCAATTCATCAGTATTGAAGCCACGCTCTTTCGACATGGCTTTAAACTTCTCCATCACTTCTGGTGCGACTTCAGGCGTTCTTGCGAGTAGCCATAAGTAATCAGTGTCGGGCCCAGAAACAAACGCGTATTGGTAGCCCTCTTTGTCTAATTCAAACACGACATAAGCGCCGTAGAAAGGGCCAAAGAAAGACACTTTCAAATAGCCTTGTTCAGAGCCCTCAACGAAGTACGCTTTTCCTTCCGCTTCGTTCCACTCACCTTCTTCCGCCGAATAACCACGGTTAATCACCTTCACGCCGCCATCATCACGAAGGCTGTATTCAGCGCTGATGTTGTCTAAGCCACGCTCAAACGAGTGATCCAAACGAGCCACTTCGTACCATTTCCCTAGGTATCGTTCCAACTCAAACTGTTGAACAGGCTTTACCGTTTCGGGCATGCCAACACAACCACCCAATAAGATCACGCTAAGCAGCAATAATATTTTTTTCATCCTAACCTCGACTTGTTTTTATTAGTAATGCGAGTAAGTCTCTTGAAAACATAAACTTACATCCTTGGTAATACGTTAAATCCATTTTTATAGCTCACTTAACTGTAATTTATTCAGAACCTTATGTGAATTGTTTAGTCTGCGAATGGATTCGCAATCCTTTATTGACGAGCTGTATTCCCACAACCACCTCAAAAGGCACTGGAATTACATTCAAACAAGAGAGCAACCAAGGACACTTTATTATTAAAAATTCACGATATGATTCTGGCCACTCGCTTTCTATACTTACTAAACAGTGGAACATGGAAGACATAATAATGAATAACAAGCTCACTCTGTCACGCACTGCATGGATAGCATTACTCGCAAGCTTATCGGCCGTAGCGCCGGTGCTTGCACAAGCCAACACTATTGTTCAAACACAAACAGCAGTTCAAGCGCAAACAACTGTTAAAAGCCAAAGTGCTGACCAAATTTTTACCAATGCAGATATATATGGGCATCGCGAGTCAGACTCGATCGTTACCCACAAAGGCAAGATCATCTTTATCGGTAACCAATCACAGGCGCAAACTTTTCAAGGGCAAAGCACTGATGTCATTGATCTAGACAATGCCTTTGTCTTGCCGGGGTTCATTGACAACCATAACCATGTGTTTGAAGCCGCCTCAGAGCTGGGTGGCAATTGTGAACTCGACTCTGAAGCAACGTTAGAAGAGCAAATTCCCTACTTAGAAGCGTGTAAGATCAATGCTGATACCGATGGCAGAGGTTGGCTAATGGGTTATGGTTTTTCTTTAGAAGCGACGCTCGATAGCGACTCTGACTACACGCCACTAGAGATCATCGACAGTATCTTCCCGGATCGCCCTGTGGTGATCATGGAGCAGACATCACACTCAATGTGGGTCAACTCCAAAGCACTAAAAATCGCCCGAATCAGCCAACAATCTCCGGATCCACAAGGTGGCGCTTATTTAAAAGATCCTGATAGCAGCAAGCTCAATGGCATCTTGCTAGACAATGCTGGCGATCAAGTGATGGAGATGGCGTGGAACAGCCAAAGCGAACTGTTTGAGCAAAGCTACCAAGGGTTAATGTTCGGGCTTGAGGAAGCAGCAGCCCACGGCATCACCACCATTGGTGACGGTCGCATGTATTGGAAACGAGGTTGGTATGACGTTTGGTTAGAGGCCGAGCAAAATCAAGACTTAACGGCGCGTGTGTCGCTGCGCCCTTGGGTGTATCCATCGATGGCGATACCTTCTCAATTAGAAGTCTTTGAGAAGATGTATTCCGACGATAAAAGCCGTCTGTTACTTGTCGATCAGGTGAAAATGTACAGCGACGGCATCTTTATCAATGGCACCGCCAAAACGCTCGCACCCTACTTAGATACCTATCTACCCCTGTCTCCTAATGGCTTGAACTATATTCCGCCAGAACAAATGAAAGAGTGGCTAACTGCGCTCGAAAAAATAGGGTTTAGCGCCCACATTCATGCCATTGGTGATGGCGCGGTTCGTGAATCTCTTGATGCAATAGAAAGTATTCGCAAACAAGGCTCAACCAAACCCTACACCCTAACCCATGTCGAATTAATCAATGATGAAGATGTGCCACGCTTTCGCCAATTAGACGTAACCGCAGATTTCCAAGTCGGCTCTGATTACGTTGCAAGGCATCAACACCAATGGGCCGAAGCTTTCCTTGGTGCTCGCCGAGCTAAAGCTATGATGAACTTAGACGCAATACTCAAGACCGACGCGAATATCACCTTAAGCAGTGATTGGAACGTACACGACATCAACCCTTTAGTCGGCATCGCGAATAGCCTAATCATGGGTAAAACAGGCCTAACTGATATCTACACGGCTATCGACGCTTACACGATTAATGCCGCTTCTAGCTTGGGCATCGACGACATCACTGGATCTATTGAGGTAGGAAAATCAGCGGACTTCGCCATTCTCGACCGAGACATCACGACCATATCGGCAAGACAAATAGCCAAAACTCAGGTGTTGATGACGGTGTTGCGCGGGGGGGTGGTTTACGAAAAATAGAACCAACAAGCACGTCGAATTGGTTATCGCAACGAAAACGAAAACGAAAACGAAAACGAGCCAGCTTAATCAGCTAGCTCGTCTGTTATTCACATATGTATTTTAGTTCTGTTACGCGTTGGTCTCTTTTAGTGCTTTCTCATTTGATTCTTGCTTTTCATCCAGAGCAAAGTAGATCTTCGATACAATCACTTCAGCAACCAGAATCGTAAATACCACAGCGAAGAAAGCTACCACGCCACCCCAAGGGCCTGTGAAGCTCACCTTGTCACCGAACATGAGGTTTATCGCTTCTAGCATGACGAATTTTGAGCCCACCAAGATGATATAAGTGGTGATTGCTCGGTAAACCTTAGGCGCGGTGCCCGGCTTGCTTTTGAAGTGCTCGGCAATCTTGTGCTCTAAACCAATAGAGAGCTTCAACAACAACGCCGCAATCAAAGAGATAGTGAAAGACTCAATGTTGACGAAGTCCCAGTACTCATCGAAGAAGTTAAGTACGACCAAGTCCACCAGCACGGCTAACGTGTAACCTACGAATAGACGTTGTGGTGTGTTGAACCCGTAAACTTTGTCTGATTTAATCATTCTGTCTCTCTCTAATTTGATAAGTAGCCTTGATTTGAAATACATCTTAGCGTTCGAATCGAAGCAAAACTTACCATTTCATGACACTACTCAAAATCATTCACAACACAAATGAATCGTCATAGTGTCTTCGCCCCTCCACCTTCAATAATCCTGATCGCCCACGTATCACTGTAAAGTAAAATGGCACTCTCGAGTGATCTGCTACTACCAAGTAACCTGCCACTACCAACTAAAGAAAGAATAGCGACGCTAAATGGATGACCTTTATTTAAGCAATGAGTGTGTTAATTGAAATCTTGCGTCCAATAAGACATCTTCGATGCATCTGACTTACTGGCTTTGTATCCAATCCCCATCTTTGTGTGTCGGCTATTCATCACGTTTTGGCAGTGACCTTCGTGACCAGCCCAACTATTAAGACCGGCATTGTTAATTTGCCCATCACTTCGCGGGCTGGTGTAACCGAAAATAGGAATCACAACCGAATTGGATGAGAGGACAAACGCATTCTGACCAGAACTGTTCACAACAAAGTGACCTTGAGCATCTCTTCGGTACTGCTCATCTGAGTTCAACTGGGCATTACTCGCCGTATTATTGTCCCAAGCGATAGGAGCTGCTGGTGGGTAGTTACCACTCGAAAACGATGAACCAAAGGCATCACAATAACGTTGTGTCGACCTCGCACAATTTGTCGAGATAACAGATTGGTACTTGATACTGTTCTGACTTAGATCTTCTGGAATATTCACAATTCGGCACCATTTTTCATCGGCAACGCCTTGACCGGGCATCCCCCAAATCGCACCATTCAATAATTGATTTGTATCTAGTGAAGCGAAATCGATGAGAGTGTCGCTATTAAGCTGACCTAGATCCAAATCGATCTTTCCAGATGAAGTGTTCAACTCAAAGATCGAGGCCCCAACCTCCTTAGCTGCTGCGTTAATTTTGTCGCGCTGTAATAATTCCCACGAATCACCAAACCGCTCTTTTGACTGCTCTCCATAAGCTTGAGCGATAAAGTCGTAAGTAGGTAAATTAGACTCTGTCCCGCTCCCATCTTTGGAAACTACGCTGCCAACGGTTTTAAATTCCAACGAACTGTCGAACACCGCATCGTTAAACACATACGATCCCAAGAGCTCACTAGAACAAGAGTTACTTTGCATATCGTATCGATATTCAGAAATTGTACCGTCCACAAGTAACTGATGATCCTTCCTTTGCGCGCTTAATCCTGTGGTTTCGTAACAGTGCCAATCGTTAACAAAGTTGCTGCCATTATCGATAACGATTGTTGGTACAGCGATAGTCACATCAACCTCCTGAGTATCTCCACTCTTGAACGCAGGCAGCTCATTTTTGACGGTAATAGATGAGAAATTTCTGATTGGATCCGTTTCTTCGATAAAACCTTCGATCGCAAAAATCATATTGTTGCTAAGAGCTTTAATGTCAGGCTGCTGAGAGGTAGATGATGAGCCGGTATTACTTGGATTACTTGGATTACTTGGAACATTAGCGTTATTAGACGTTGTGCTGTCACCTCCTGATGAACTCTCTCCACCACAACCCGTAATAATCAGTGCTAGAAGGGCGACTGCCGAGATATTTTGTTTTTTCATGAGTTAATCCTTAAGCATATATTTTTCTTGATGTAAGGATGTTGCCTCATAGAACGAACTTAAATTTCAGACCAATGTCAGAGCCCCTAAATACTGACACCGATTTAACATTTTATAAGATATTGTCAATTTAACGTTCGACCTATAAGTGGATGAACTCATTCAGTATTTTCATTAAGCCTTCCGTTTTAGATCCAGTTACAGTTCGGTAAATTGACTCTCAACACAAGGTGACGACGATTTGAAATACACCTTAACGTTCGAGTAGGAAAAACTTAGAAATATTGAAAAGCACCAAAAGATAAGTCTCGTCATTGCTTGTCACCAAATGGCCATTCTTCAAATGCTGCGCCCCATATGATGACCCCATCAGCGACACACACTCATTTCCAAAAGGTGCAGACTATGAAAAAGCTAATCACTAACGCGAACGTATTTAACGGTGTTGATAACAACCTAATCGAGAACGTATCACTTCTTATTGAAGACAACTTGATTACTCAAATTGGCGAGGTTGATGCAACGTTAGCGGATGAAATCATTGATGCTCAAGGTGGCACAGTCATGCCAGGCCTGATTGATGCGCACGTTCATATCACGCTCTCTGCCTCTTTTAATGTCATTGATACGATGACTCGTGAAGAAGTGGCGATTCGCTCAGCAAAGATTTCAGAAGAGATGTTAATGCGCGGCTTTACTACCATTCGCGACGTGGCGGGCAATACGCTTGGCCTTAAAAACAGTATCGACAAGGGCTATGCGACTGGCCCACGCATTCTTCCTTCAATGGCGGCTATCTCACAAACCTGTGGTCACTCCGATTACCGTCAAAACCAAGCACAAGAGCGTTTAGCAAACGGCCATGAAGACTCACCAATGATGAAGCAAGGCTCAATGAAAGTGGCCGATGGGCGTTCAGAAGTATTGAAAGCGGTGCGTGAACAGCTATTCATGGGCGCATCACAAATCAAGATCATGGCTGGCGGTGGCGCATCTTCAACCTTCGACCCGCTAGACACATTGCAATTTACATCAGACGAGATGAAAGCCGCAGTTGAGGCCGCTTCAGATTACGGCACTTATGTCGCTGCGCACATCCACACCTCTGATGCGATGCGCCGAGCAGCTGAAGCGGGCGTGATGTCTTTCGAACACGCGACCATCATGGACGACGACATTGCCGAAATCATTAAAGAGAAAGGCATTTGGGTGATTCCTTCTTACTTTACCTCTTCATTGATTGCAGAGCGTAAGATCCCGCTGCCAAATGAAGAGACATACCGCAAGACAGAACGCGTAGGCAAAGCGATGTTCAAGTCAGCAGAACTGATTAAGAAATACGACATCCAGAACATCGCTTTTGGCACTGACTGTGTAGGTGAAACCAACGTTCACGCGACACAATTGAATGAACTTGGTGCGATTGAGCAAGTATTCGATACCATCACCGCGCTTCGCATGGCGACATCAAACTGTGGTCGCTTGTTCGAAATGTCGACCTACCAACACCCATACCAAGAAGGCAAGTTAGGTCAGATCGTTGAAGGCGCGTATGCCGACCTATTGATCATCGATGGCAACCCACTGGAAAGTGTTGCATGTGTGGCGAACACAGAGACACAAAAACTGATCATGAAAGACGGCAAGGTGTACAAAAACACGCTTTAACCTCGAAAAGCGCTCGTCCATTCACCATAAAAGCAACAAATCTAAAGCAAATAACCGAGATGACTAACTTGGTTGTTTGCTTTTCTTTGAATCGCCTAAAACTGATCTCGCTTTCGACCAACAAACTCTGACAACAACTCGATTCTATTTTAGATCAGCATAAATTGTGGTTGGAAAACCAAGGCGGCGAACGAGCACAATTAGGTAATACCGATCTAAGTAATCTAGCGCTTCAAGATGTTGACCTTCGTTGCGCCAACCTGATACGTACTGATTTTAGTGGCGCCGATTTATCGGGTGCGAACATGAATGAGGCTGACATCACCTATGCCAATTTCAGCCACGCGAACCTCAACAATACGAGCTTCCGCGATGCTGACCTACGTAACGCCAACATGAGTTACGCCCAAATGCTCAACGTCGATTTACTGCGTGCCGACTTGTTTCGCACTGACTTCAGCAATGCTCAAGTTAATGACTCTGCTTTCAAACGAAAAGACACAGGCAATACCATTATTGAGCTGCGAGATCCTACCCGACAGTGTCTCTCTGCCAAGTAGGCTCAAACAGCGATGATCTCCAATGCGCTGATATTGTTGCATATTCATTCGATTATTCGATAAATACCGAATTGGACTGGGCACTCACCTACTGAACTCAGGTCGTAATAGCAGATCTCGCACCCCATATCACTAAGCATCGAACGACATTGTTCTTACTTGGTTTTTTGTTCTTACATATTTTCGATTCTCATGTATTATGTGCGCCCATAATTGTATGACAAATATGTAGCGCCGTTTCTGTATGACCAAAGCCACCAACCACGCGATTTTGCTCTTAGTATTCGCCAACCTGCTCGCATCCTTTTCAGACGTCTCACTCAAAGTGCTGAACGGTGAAGTGCCCACGTTCCAATATGTGTTTATCCGCCAGCTATTGAGCGTGATGTTGCTGCTCCCTTTTTGGCTAAAGCTACCCAAAGAGACGCGCATGCAAGGTGGTTGTCGCATCAATTTTTTGCGGGCTCAATTCATCCTAATGGGAAGCGGCTGCGCAATGA
This sequence comes from Vibrio sp. 10N.222.52.C12, assembly GCF_041474215.1. Classification (NCBI taxonomy): domain Bacteria; kingdom Pseudomonadati; phylum Pseudomonadota; class Gammaproteobacteria; order Vibrionales; family Vibrionaceae; genus Vibrio; species Vibrio sp. 10N.222.52.C12. Next base: position 47,818 of record NZ_JBFRTR010000070.1, on the reverse strand, counting down.
TTGCCATCACACACCTCACCTTGGCGACCGCAAATGCGATGTTCTATGTTGGGCCCATTCTTATGCTCCCGCTTTCTATTGTTTTACTGAAAGAGAAGCCGACATCATCAAAAGTGGTCGCGACACTGATTGGCTTCGTGGGTGTGTTAATCGTGTTGCGTCCAGAGCAATTTCACTGGGCCGCTATTGCGGGCTTAGGCAGTGCGCTCGCGATGGGTGTCGGCAATATTTTGATTAAACGTCTTCACGCAGAACAACACATTATCTCGACACTATTTTGGACCAGTGTGATGACTCTACCGCTGGCGTTGGCTCTTGCTCTGCCTGCATGGGCGGCGATTGAATGGCGTCATGTTGGGTGGATTATGGCAATCAACCTATTCGTTCTGGGGTACCATGCCCTTGTGGTGGTCGCTTATAAAAAAGCGCCAGCAAACCAAATTGCTCTCGCAGAATATTCGGGGTTGGTGTTTGTGACCCTATTTGGCGTGATGTGGTTTGACGAGATTCCAGACATGTTGACCCTTGTCGGTATTAGCCTGATCGTCATTCCTATGATGCCAATAAAATGGAAGAAGTATTTCAGTAGGCCAAACCAGACGGCCCTTGATATAGAAGCTAATCAGCCTAAGCCTTAATCGTCGGCAGCATCATTACTGCGCATCGAGCTAACCCACTTTCGACCTATTCAAATGAGAAAAGGGACCGGTATTTCTACCCGTCCCTTTTTATTTTCGTTTGTGTAAGGTATTACTTAAGCTTGAACACCAACACTTTGTTGTATGCCGTTACCATCAGTAAATCTTGCTGTTTCCCGCCAATTTCTAGATTGCTGATATGGCCCGCATCGATAGCAATGAAGTCTATTTGCTTACCGTCTTTATCGAACACACCCACGCCACCATGCGCTGCAACAAAGAGGTTGTCATCGGCATCAACAGCAACGCCATCAACCATAGGTTCAGAGCCAGACTCCGCTTTCACTTGAGCAAATTGCGTCTTATTGCTGAGTGACTGTCCATCAACATCAAATCGGTATACCCAGCCATCAGATGTGTCGGCAACGTATAACGAAGATTCATCAGAAGAAAAAGCGATGCCGTTTGGTAACTTGAACTCTCCAGTGATCAACTTTAGATCACCATTTAGGTAACGATAAACGCCATTAACCGCTTGCTCTGGTTCTGCCTTTGCTGGGCCGTAACCTTGGATACCAAACGGAGGATCGGTAAACCACACGCTTCCATCGCTATTAACGGTTAAATCGTTCGGGCTATTAAGCAGCTTGCCGTTATACGTTGCAGCGACAATCACTTTCTCTCCGTTGCCCTGACGGTACGACAGCTTTCTATCATGGCGGGCAGCCCACAGGTTGCCTTTGGCATCAATATCGAGACCATTGGCATAGCCAGAATTGTCATCAAAAACGCTCAACTTGCCGTTAAGGTCGTAAGAATAGGTTGTGTTATTTGGAATATCGCTAAACAAGAAACGTTGATGTTCCACATCCCATGTAGGGCCTTCAACAAAGCCGAATGAGTCTCCAACCAATGTTGGGTTGCTTTCTACAACAGAGGCAGCTGAAACATTCATAGAGGCAGCCTTTGCAGCGGTAATAAGTAGTAATTTGTTCATTGTTCTTCTCCTTTCTGTTTACGTTTTGAATCTTAGTTGCTTGAAGGAGTGAGAAAAACAGTACAAAATGACTTCACTGTTTACTAAATGGTGTTAATGATGAATTTGATTTATATGCAGACCTTCTTGACTGTCGCCGAAGAGCAAAGCTTCACCAAGGCCGCTGAAGTATTGGATGTGTCAAAAGGTTTGGTGTCTCGGCATGTACAACGACTCGAAGAAACATTGAATTCTAAGCTGTTTCACAGAACGACTCGTTCTATCAGCCTCACGGAAGTGGGTGAAGAGTTGTATTCGAAAGCGAAGCAAATTCAACTATTAGCAATCGAAGCGGAAATGCGTGTCTTAGACATGACGCAGGAAGTGGCAGGCGATTTGAAAATTACCGCCCCGATAGAGTTTGGGCGTGCGCTTTGTCGTCATATCATCCCTACTTTCAAGCAAGAGTATCCAAAAGTGGATTTGATTCTCGACTTTGGGCCGATGAAAAAGAAGATAGAGTCTGGCGACTTTGACATTGCTTTCCGAGCTTACGATGAATTGCCTAATGATGTGATTGCCAACGATCTCGGGCATATCCGCAATGTTCTGGTTTGCAGTGCAGGTTACGCATCGACTAACCCACTCGCCACCACCAAAGACATCCATAAATGCAGCTTCATTCTTAACAGTCAAAATGAACGTTGGAATCAGCTGGAGTTGATCAATGGCGAACAAACCTACCATGTTGAAGTAACCGGAAGCGTTAGCTCTAATACCTACAGTTCAATTTTAGAGTTAGCGATGCAAGGGATAGGTGTCGCCAGCTTGCCGTTCTATCAAGTTGAAGAGCAGATCAAACAAGGTAAGCTTATTCACGTGTTCCCAGAATGGTCGATAAAAGCCCAAAAGCTAAGCCTTATCTATGCTCAAAGAAGAGTAACACCGCAGAAGTTGGTCACTTTTAACCGAGCGGTAAAAGAGTGGTTGGATTCGAATAACGCTTATACGTTGTGAGTTTTAGAACGCTGAATTTTTCAATTGGAACGCTTGGACGTTCCATTCATATCAGGCGCAATCACAATACTTTTCAATAGCTAATGAGCTGACTGTACTCGTCGATTTTGAAACACCCTCCCCCTCTAACTCCCCCTCAAGTTGAGTTCATCACCCCCTCTAGATTGACGACCGAGGGGGAGAATCTTCTTTGGCGCTGAATGTGAAAATGCGCATGTCGCCATCGGCATTCAGTTCCTCCCCTTTCCACGAAATCATAATGGGTCGAAAATACGGATTAAGGGGAGATTAGGAGGGAATTTGAGGTTGGTGTGATTACCGAGGGAGGTTGGGCTAACACGGATTTGCCCCTTTGTTGGATAGACCTTTTAATCATTCACCCCCTGTTCATGGGATTTTGCCCTACTAAAAGTTATCCATTCTTCTAATGCTGTTCGTCGTGAATTCCCATGTTGTATCACGGGGGTAAATTCGACCTATCTATCAGCACTTACAGACCCCTATTTTAGTTGCAAGCTTGCGCGCTAGTTTTTTCTTGAGCTATAAAATAATCTTATATTTTCGTTTTAGTCATCTCATTTATAACGATAAGCCATTGTTAGTAGTGTGGAATTCTGAGTAAAATCGCATTAACAAAAAACTAGATAGAAACCTTCTTTTTAGTACCTGTTATGAAACTTCGAGGGTGGCATGGATTTTAAAGAGGAATTTTCAACAATATTGGTAGCTGTCATGGGGAGTACTGCATTAATTGGCTTTCTTGCTAAGTTATTTGCAAACTCTCTGGCTTCTGCCGCCATCAAAAGATTTGAGTTGATAAATGCTAAGGCGCTTGAGAAGCAAAAATTAGAACACGAAAAGCAACTCGAAGATATTAAGTCACAACTAACCAAGCTCCAAAAAGAGCACGAAGTTGTATTTGCTAATCTTTATGTGAAGCGTGAGAAAGCTGTTATAACGTTGTACAAACAGATGAATGAACTTGCGCTTTTAGCTGATAATAAGCTCCGGGATTCAAGCATAGAAATTGATGACAAATGTAGGGCGCTGATTGAGCACTTTGAATTGAGTCGCCTTTATTTTCCTAGGGATATAGCTAGTGAAATTAACAACGTAATCAATACTGTTTACCACCTGACTAGCTACGAGAATCAAACTCAATATGAACAGCTGGTTTTTCAGTTGAAAATCCAAGTTTTTGACCAAATGGAATCAACATTTAGAAAGCTTCTAAAAATCGAAGATTACAGATAGACCTTTCCATACAAACGATTAATACATAACTTTAAATAATCACGGCACTTGTGCCCTGCCTGATTAGATCACAAGGAGGTATAATGAAATTTAAATATCCGAATAATTGGGGATACTTTGATGGTTATGTTCAAGTCCATCAACAAGCTCCGAATGGATTTAAAAATGACATTTCGTTGATTAACCGATTTGCCGCAAGATATCGTGTCGCGGCATCTTTTAACGGCTTAAACCTAGACAATTTTTCCGAATCAACAGAAGCTGGTTACTCTGGATTGTGTCGAGTTTTTTTAGCTTGGTCTGCATACGAAGTTTTTTTGAAAATAATTGAGCTAAAAGCGTCTAAAACTGAAAGTTTACTGAGTCGTTATGATTCGGGGTCTGTAGCTCGTCAAATTCGGGCAATGGATACAGGAGACAAGTTCTATAATTTTATTTACGAAAGAGTGAATAAAGCCCATCAAACTGAATTAGCTAAGTATTTCCAAGTAGACGAATGTAATCCTCAGTATTTAGCTTCGGCAGTTAGACATATTTTTGCTCATGGTACTCTTAGCGCTAACGCGAACGAGGTTTCTCCAAAAACTGTCGAACTAATTTGCGATCTTCTCGCCGATTTCCTTTTAAAAGTAATGGATCATGAGTTTTCAAACATAATAGAGAAACATAAGGCGTTTGAAGGAATTGGATATTAACAATGTGATCTGTTCCAGTCAGACTGGACACTGAACTTAAGTGAATTTTCCATACTTGAAGTTATTCGTGTTTTGCTAATTTAAGTAAAAGCTCTAAGTAACTTCTGTCCAGAAACGTTTTTAAAATTGATCAAACTCTATTGTCCTCCGACAACAATGGCTAGATATAGAGCGAGCATAGGGTCAGATAGAGTTTAAAAGTAGGTAGTGGTTAGGGGGGAGTTGGTGATCTTAATTACACATCCCTGTGTAACGTATTTTGAATGTCAGCTGGCTTTAAAGAGCTTCATAAATTGACTAAAGCGTGGAATCAGGTTTTGCACAGTCGGCGCATCGGGAATCTCATTTACAAAAATCATAAAGCGCTGTGCTTTACTTTTATCACCTTGAGCAGTCCCTGCTAGTATTGCTTGAGCTAAAATTACATGCTCAGCGGTAACGTCCTTATTCGAAAATTCGTGAATCAACATAGAAAATCCTAATAAGTATAAATACGGATATAATAATACAATATATTGATGTTTATATCGATAGCTTATGGCATTCATCAATGTCAGATTTGTGTAAAAACAATACTGGACAGTGAGCTTAGTGACTTTCCATACTTATGCTAATTCGTGATTTGCTAATACTTGGTTCTCCGAAGCTCATTTCTGTCCAGATGCTTCGTAGGATGAATTTTTACCTTTGGCACTTCCTTTCTCGAAAGTGTCCCAAACGTTTCATTAGGTATGGCACGAGTAATACAACTAGCTAATGTGAAAAACAGGTACATTGCTCACCAAACAGCGATAAAAAAAATTCGTTTCCAAATTTTGAAATAGACCCAGTAAAGCGCAGTGTTATTTTTTGTTATTGGGGATCTACATGCCCAGAACAAGTATAGGACTGACCATCAACACCACGAATAGCGATCTGGTAGTTCAGCGCCAATCCATTGCCGACGATATCTGACAGGCCCTCAGTTTCTGGATTGTTCATGCGATCGTGGTACATCTGACAAACGTGTTCTTCACCATGCCATTTTGATTGCACCTCTTCGATTCCATCAGCCTCGATGTCTACGCGAGCAACTCCATTTGTGCGCTTGGCTGCTTTGGTCGTGATGATCGTCGTCGTCATTGATGTATAACGGATACCATCGATTTTCGAACTGGCTTCGGTAAGTTGGTCGTGGTCTGCGTGTGTGATAATTGGGTCAGACACGAAGGCGTTCGCAGCCTTTACCTTTAAGCTGGTACAGCCAGTAATTGTCATAAGTGCAAGTGCGATAGCTGTTAAACCAATGGTTTTGATTGAGGTCATTTCATTGTCCTGTTAGTCATTCTGTCTGGGATTTAATATAAACAATAAAACACTGTATTATTAGTTCAAACTATGAATACTAACTTACCGATAATGGAAATCCGCGACTAGCATTGGTTACTTGTTTAAGACCACTCTAAGTCCAACTCCAACTCTTCACGTGCTTGGTCGTGAATGTCCTTGGGGGTTCGTGTCATAAAGGGCTATGTTAGATCCGGGTTATCCATAAGCTTTGTTAAATTAGAAAAAGCGCAACTCAATTTTATCCAAATCCAATTCAACACACCCAAAACAAAAAGGGATTGGTATATCTACCAATCCCTTGACTACTTATTTATAAAGTAACAGGTCTTGCTCTCTACAAGCTCTCAATTGCCTTTTGAACCGCAGGGCCAATCTGACGCTTACGCGAAGTTACACCTTCTAACGTCAGCATGTCGCTTGTTGGTTCAGCATTGAAAGCCGACTTGATGACTTGATAGTCGCTTTCATCTACCCACAGTAAGTTTGCTTCTTTGTTCTTAGTGTCTGTGATGGAGAAGAACAGATAGTCTAGCCCGTTCTCTTCTTTGTAGGCTTTCATAGCTGCCAAAAGCTCATCTTTGCGGTCAATCAATTGCTGAGCCGTTAGCGTTTCAGCGACACCGATGCCCACCTGTTTGCCACCGTATTTAAAGTTTTTGTAATCCAGCGTCAGAATGGTTTCAGAAGAAAGATGACTGAGATCCGACTTAGCAATCAGCATCTGTTGGCCGAAATCTTCGATATCTGAAATACCTGCAACTTTTGCCAGCTTTTCAGCGTATTCACGATCATGCTCAGTGGTGGTTGATGATTGGAATACCACGGTATCAGAGAGAATTGCGCCTAAGCCTACACAAGCAAGGTGCTTAGGTATTGTCACATCCAACTTTTCAGCGTTGTCAGCCAGAATAGTTGCAGCCGATCCCCAACCTCGAATATCCATCTCGACAATCTGTGGGGTGTTAATCGGTGAGCCACCAATAGCGTGATGATCAACCACAGCAACAATCGATGCTTGGTCGATAGTTGGCGCTAGCTGAGTGACCTGGTTGAAATCCACCAGCCCCACTCGATATGAAGAGTAATCTGTCTCTACGAGTGGTGATTCAGCATTACAGTAGTTCAAGATGAAGGTGGATTCTGGATTGATAGGCTCTGGTACTGTCGCTGTACCGCCATAGATATGAGCCGCGAGCATCGCAGACATTACCGTGTCGCTGTCTGGGCTTAGGTGCCCTGTCCATACGAGATCTTCACTGTTTTCATTAGCAGATTGTTGAAGACTGAAAGCATAGCTTGCTGAGCTAAAAGACATAATTAGGGCTGCAACGACAGGGGTTAGCTTCACGGGTATTTCCTTATTTGAATTCGATATAGAATCCCATAAGCTAAACACCAAAAATTTCAGAACCGTGTCACTAATATTTCAGATTTACTTCAGTTGGTAAGGAAATGTAATTTTCCTCTCTTTGAGAGTCTTCTTCTCCCATCAATTGTACCTCCCCCTTTCTATTACACGCCCGCCACAACCAATCTTGGATTAGTTCAGCTTTTCATTATTTCACAATGAATTTCAATGAACCCTAATAATAAGAAAGCTAAGACACTGATTTATTGACCACATAACATCATCAACCCACATATTAGAAATAAGATAATCTTATTAAAAATGGATTATCGAAAGGCACGAAAAAGGCTACAAAGCAGCCTTATTGAGTAAGCATAAATGAGCTATTGATTCACCGATATCGAGGTTCTGTTCCTCCCCTTTCCCACTACTGGTAAGGGATCGGAGATGTAAACCAAGGGGAGGTTAGGAGGGGATTCTAGTGTTTGTATCGAAAGGTATTACTATCATCAACAATCTCGATTTTAACAGGCACGGTGCCTTGTTTAACGTTACCGATTTTTGCAAATGCCTTGTGCGACAGGTCGATCACTCGGCCTTTTACATAAGGGCCTCGATCATTAATTTTCACATCAACAGACTTGTTATTGTCTGTATTGGTCACTCTCACGATAGTGCCGAATGGCAAGGTTTTATGAGCCGCAGTAGTCGCATTCATATTATACGTCTCACCACTTGCTGTGAGCCTTCCATGGAATTTATCGCCATACCAAGAAGCTTTACCAGCAAGAGCATGTGACTTGGCATATTCCTTTGTTTTAGAACTGCCGACAGCCGACGTTGAGGTGCATCCGGCTAATATCATAAGGATAAGAGCGGTAAAGATAATATGTAATTTTTTCATGTGGTTTGTGTGCGCTAATCTCTGCATGTTTCTCTATTTTCGTTGTTGTTGGTTAGCAATATAATGCTGAGTATAGTCACTGCTCAGCCAAGGCTACCATTCGGTATGATGACGGAATGTTTTCATGAAGCACGCTCGCTTCAGTCATATTCATGAAAGGTTTTATCGTCAAAACGTCAACTTTAACAACGTCTTAAATCTGTATATTTCTTAATCGCTTCATGTAGATAAGTCACTCAGCCAAACATCCAAATACAAAAGCGGATTGGTATCTCTACCAATCCTCTTTAGGGGTAATTCGTTTTTCTGCCTTAAGCGCAATTGTCCGTAATCAGTCACCTGCGCTTCTTCTCGGCTGTATAAGTTACGCTTTACTGGTTTGTACCGAATTCGTCATCGATTTGGCTTTAGTTTCAGGCACCAAAGACATCAACCCGGTAATCACAAGCGCGGCAATACCAGACATGGTTACAGGTGAGCCAAATATGCTTTGCACTAGCTTGGGCGCTTCTTTCAATAAATCCGGCACTAGCATCACCCCAAGCCCTAAGCCTAGTGAGATGGCAATCGTCATAATTCTGCGGCGATCCAGTTTTTCATTGGCGATGATTTTGATGCCCGCCGCAGCAACCGTACCGAACATCACTAATGTCGCCCCGCCCAATACTGGCTTTGGAATCGTCATTAAAACCGCACCTAAGATGGGAAATAACCCTAACAGAAAAAGAATCGCGGCAATGAAGTAGCCGATGTAGCGACTCGCGATCCCCGTAAAATGGATCACACCGTTGTTCTGGCTGAAAGTCGTGTTCGGAAAAGTATTGAATACCGCTGCGATGAGCGAGTTCACACCGTCACCTAGCACGCCAGCCTTGAGTCGATTGATGTATTTTAGCCCCTTAACTGGCTGCCCTGAGAACATACTGTTGGCGGTAAGGTCACCCGTGGTTTCAATAACGGTAATCAAGTAAATAAAAGCGATAGGCAGGAAGGCTTGCCAATCAAAAGCGAAGCCATATTTAAATGGGACAGGAATACTCAATAGCGGTTGAGAAGCAAAAGAAACCATAGACGCTTTGCCCATCAAAATGGCAACGCCCCAGCCAACTACCAACCCAACTAAAATCGACGACAACCTAACCATATTATTGTTGCTCAGGTTAAGCGCGACTATGGTTCCGAGGACGATGGCACCCAACATCAGATTGCTTCCAGAGCCAAAATCTTCTGCGCCAACGCCACCAGCAATATCTGTGACGCCAACTTTAATCAAAGAGATACCAATCGTGGTGATAACGATTCCGGTTACAACTGGGGTGATCACCACTTTCAACTTTTCGATAAAACGCGATAGGACAATTTCGACAAACGCACCGAAGAAACAAACGCCAAAAATGGTCGCCAGCATTTCATCCGGGCCACCGCCATTCGCTTTAACAAGGAAGCCCGCACCTAATACAGATCCTAAGAATGCAAAGCTGGTTCCTTGGACACAAATCATCCCTGCACCAACTGGCCCTATTTTTCTGGCTTGGATAAAGGTACCTACCCCAGACACCATTAATGCCATGCTGATCAGATAAGGAGTGTGTTCACCTAACCCTAAAACGCCACCGATAATAAGCGTGGGCGTGATAATACCAACGAAACTGGCTAATACATGCTGCAACGCTGCGTAACTGGCAGCTCTGACTGATGGTCGATCGTCTAATCCGTAGATCAATTCACTGTTCTGTTCCATGTGACTTCCTTTATGTATTTTTTATTGTATACAATTTACATAAAGACAATAGAGCAACATATATGCCAATGGTTTAATATCATACTTATCAATCAGTTAAGTTTCATCTCTAGCCAATGCTGCACTATAGAGCAACACAGTCGGCTTGTTTTAGTGCAACCGACAGTTTATCCGATGTTCCCAAATTTAGCCCTACAGACACAAAAAAGGATTGGTATCGCTACCAATCCTCTTTAGGGGGTGTTTCGGTTTTTCTACCTATGGAAGGCAGTAACGCTATTACTCGTAATCAGTCGCGTAGGTGTCTTCGTATGTGTGCGAGTAAAATTCGAATAGGTTGCCAAACGGGTCTTCTAGATAAACCATTTGCGCTTGTTTTAGTTCGTCTTCTGGGTGGTAACGCATGATGTCCATACGAACCTTACCGCCAAACTCTTCAACGCGCTTAATAGCTGAATGAAACTGCTCTTTTGGAAGTTGCAGACAGAAGTGGAAGATGCCTAGACGAGAGAAGTCTACTTCGTGACGCTCTTGACGATCTTTCATTTCGAACAGCTCAACACCGATGCCATCAGATGTGACTAGGTGTGCAATGTTGAAGCCTTTGAAGCCTTCGCCAAATACTGCGATACACATACGGCCGATTGCTGATTCGCGCTCTTCCAAAACCTTAGTGTTGTTCATTACGATTCTTAGACCCAGAGCCTTAGTGTAAAACTCGACTGCTTTGTCCATGTCGCCAACCATGATGCCTACGTGATTCATTTTCATAACTTGCTCCAAATTCGTTTTTAATTCTGTGCGTTTCGAAGACTGGCTTCGATGTTTCGTTTCGATGAAGAGAGTATATGGAGATGTGACGATTAACTGAAATTATCATAAATTATATTAATGATAATTTTTTGTTATTTAAAGATTGGTATAACAACTCAACTCAACTCAACTCGCGTAAAGAAACCGTACTTCCCCTTACCTACATAGATACTGAACCAAATACTGCTTACCTAAATAGAGAACAACCTAAAGAGCATAGCTACTTAAATTGGGAGTTGTTGATGTTTGATGGCTTTTGTTAATTGTTTTTGTTGATAGCTTTTACCGATAGCCTTTTCCTTTCGAAGATAGGATTCGCCTATTGAATCTATAGAAATGTCCGATTTCACTAATTTTCGGTGGCAATGCAATATATCTACATCGACGCGGGATAGCGTTAAACACTATAAATTAGAAAGAGAGTCAAATCATGATCAACACAGAAATCAAACCATTCAACGCAACAGCATTCAAAAACGGCGAATTCGTAGAAATCACTGAGCAAGACGTTAAAGGCAAGTGGGCTGTATTCTTCTTCTACCCAGCAGACTTCACGTTTGTATGTCCAACTGAGCTAGTTGACCTACAAGACAAATACGCAGAGCTTCAATCTCGCGGCGTAGAAGTTTACTCAGTATCAACTGACACTCACTTCTCTCACAAAGCATGGCACGATACTTCTGACAAAATCGGCACTATCGAATACTTCATGGTAGGCGACCAAACTGGCAACATCACAAATAACTTCAACGTTATGCGTGAAGGTCAAGGCCTTGCAGACCGTGCAACGTTCCTAATCGACCCTGAAGGCGTTATCCAAGCAATGGAAATCACAGCTGAAGGCATCGGCCGTGACGCAGAAGACCTACTACGCAAGGTTAAAGCAGCACAATACGTAGCCGCTAACCCAGGTGAAGTTTGCCCAGCTAAATGGAAAGAAGGCGAAGAGACTCTAGCTCCATCTCTAGACCTAGTAGGCAAGATTTAATCTAAGCCTAGCTAACAAGAATAGCTAAACGGTTCTACAGGCGCGCTTCGGCCCCCCTCCTAAAGGGCAGTCGCGCGCCACCCTTTCAAAACATCAACACCACAATATTTGCCGACTTGCGCCCCCTTTTTACTTTCCTTTTTCAGCAAGAAGGTATTGGTCAATACCAAGACACAGAATTTAAGAGCAGGCACGATTATGTTAGATCAAGCAATGAAGCAGCAGCTAAAAGCATACCTAGAAAACCTAAAAACCAATGTTCAGTTAGTGCTTAGCCTGGATGGCAGCGACACCGCGAACAAACTTCAAGATCTGGCGAATGACATCTCGTCTTTAACCGATAAAATTGAAGTGACTCGCGATGACAGCGCAAGCACTCGCAGCCCTATCATGCAGGTCGTGAACCAAGAGAAAGGCACCGCGATCGGTTTTGCCGGTTTGCCAATGGGTCACGAATTTACGTCACTGGTTCTAGCACTGCTTCATAGTGGTGGTCACCCTATCAAGCTTGAAGCGGACGTCATCGAGCAAATTAAAGAACTCGATCAAGAGCTTAATGTAGAGATTTTTATCTCGCTCTCATGCCAAAACTGTCCAGAAGTGGTTCAAGCCTTCAATATGATGTCGGCGATTAATCCTCTGGTTAAGACAACGATGATCGACGGCGCAGCATTCCAAGATGAAGTGAAGTCTCGCGACATCATGGCAGTACCAAGTGTATTCGTTAATGGTGAGCTATTTGGTCAAGGCCGTATGTCACTGGCTGAAATCCTTAACAAGGTTGATTCAGGCGCAGCGGAAAAGAAAGCAGCAAATCTAAACCAACAAGCACCGTTTGATGTATTGGTTGTCGGCGGCGGCCCTGCAGGTTCTTCAGCGGCAATTTATGCTGCACGTAAAGGCATTCGTACTGGTGTGGTTGCTGACCGATTCGGCGGCCAAGTGATGGACACCATGGCGATTGAGAACTTTATCTCAGTGAAAGCAACCACCGGCCCTAAATTAGTGGCAAGCCTTGAAGAGCACGTAAAAGAGTACGGTGTTGAAGTAATGACTGAGCAGCGCGCTGCAAACATCATTGCTGCAGAAGACACTGAAGACGATTACATCCACGTTGAGCTAGAGAGCGGCGCAACACTACGAGCTCGCACGGTTATCACAAGTACCGGTGCTCGCTGGCGTGAAATGAACGTTCCGGGCGAGCAAGAGTACCGCAACAAAGGTGTTGCTTACTGCCCACACTGTGACGGTCCATTGTTCAAAGGCAAAAAAACAGCGGTTATCGGTGGCGGTAACTCAGGTATTGAAGCGGCTATCGACCTAGCAGGTATCGTGGAACACGTAACTGTGCTTGAGTTTGCGGACACACTGCGCGCTGACCAAGTACTTATCGACAAAGCGAACGCAACACCAAACATCGAAATCATCAAGATGGCACAAACAACGCAAGTGATTGGTGATGGCAACCGTGTAACCGGTCTGGAATACAAAGACCGCAACACCGATGAACTTAAACAGATTGAACTCGCAGGTATCTTTGTTCAAATCGGCCTGATGCCAAACAGCGAATGGTTGAAGGGTTCGAAAGTTGAGCTCTCACCACGCGGTGAAATTGAAATTAACGCTCATGGCGCAACATCAATGAAAGGTGTGTTCGCAGCGGGTGACGTAACAACCGTACCTTACAAACAGATCATCATTGCGATGGGTGAAGGTGCGAAAGCAAGCTTAGGTGCATTTGACCACCTAATCCGTAACTCAGATCCAGTTAAAGAGGCTGAAACCGCTTAACCTTTTAAGCAAACATTCCTTAAAACGTTCTTGTTAACTTACGAGTTATTAGTAACTTACTAATTATTGTTAACCACTTAGTCGATTTTTAGACACCACTCCTATGGATTTAGGAGTGGTTTTTTTATTTGTAGCGACGCTTTATGCTGGTTGATAAAGCATAAAGGCAACCACCATCGCTAAGCTTCCGCCCAAGCAACGGTTCACAAACATCATCTGTTTTGGTGATTGCAGTAGCTTTTTAAGCATAGTGCCGCAATACGCCCACACCAACATGCACGGTACACCGGTAATCACCATACCCGCGATAATGGTCACCACTTGAATCAAGTAATCTGCATTCGGAGTGATGAACTGCGAAAACACGGTTAATGACGCTATCCAACCTTTAGGATTTAACACCTGCACCAACACACCCGACACAAAGCCTGAACGATTGTCGGTGGTGCTTTCTTCGATTTGCATATTCGCAATCGACCACGCCATGAACAGCAAATAAGCCGCACCCGCGTATTTCAAAATGCTGTATAGCTCTGGGTAAAGGGTAAATAGGCTCACCAAACCGACACTAGAACCCGCCAGTACGATGATGATGCCAACAGCGTTCCCAGAGATAAAAGGTAAAGTCGCAGCAAATCCATAACGACTTGAAATCCCAAGTAATGCGATATTGCCTGCCCCAGGGGTAATTGCAATTGATGTTGAAAATAGCAAGAACGCCAGCATTAATTGAGAGCTCATTTCCTCTCACTCCTAATAAGTAAAGTATTTATAGGGAGAGAGTTTACAGATTCGACTAGGAATTAAATTGCTATATAGGCTAATATTAATCCAAATTTGAGCAAGACTTTTCTAAAATAGCCATGAAACAGAAAGAATCCACCAAAGAAGTGTTAGATGACACAGATATCGCCATCTTAGAGCATATCCAGCAAGACGGACGCATGAGCAACAGCAAGCTCGCAGAGAAGGTCAACCTCAGCGAAACCCCATGCTGGCGTCGTTGGAAACGCATGGAGGAAACTGGCTATATCGATGGTTACGCCGCTAAGCTGAATCGTAAGAAATTAGGCTTTCATGTGGCTGGTTTTACTCTTGTGACCTTGGGTAACCATGAAGTTGAAAACACAGAACCATTCGAAGAATTTGTCGCGGTAACCGATTGGATTCCTATGTGTCACTGCATTGCAGGCGGCGCCGATTACATGGTGCAAGTGTTGGCCAAAGATTTGGAAGAGTACTTTGAGCGTATTAGCTCGATCAGAAGAGTCAAAGGCGTGAGTGCGATTCAGTCGAACATCTCAGTAAAAGAGTTGAAAAACAGCTATCAGCTTCCTCTTGAGGACTAGTTCACTTCTTCTGATAGCCTTTTTCTTTTAGCAAAACAAAAGCCCAACACCCTAGGTTTCTAAAACTTAGGGGCTGAGCTTTGTTTATTTAGGTTCTGGAAGTGAGTGTACGCTAATTCCCCACACCACCGGTATTGTCTGGCTGAGTTTCTGGCGTCTTAGGTGGCCACTCTTTGAAGGTCGCTAGGTGTTGCTGTACCGCCGCTTGAGCCGGGCCAAATGCCCACATTTTTTGTCCCATCCATTTTAGGTACATGCCCGACTCTTCCGCCGCTCGCTCGTATGGGTCACGACGTAAGTTAAACAGCAATGGTGCGTTTAGCTCTTCTTTAGGGCCACTCCAACCGTGGTTTTGCACGATGAAATGCGCCTTCCAATCACCAACACGAACCGCTTGCAGCTTGTCTCGTTCGTAGTAGTAGATCTCTTTACGGTTTGACTCGCCTTTCTCAGTCAGCATATCCACTTGGTTGTAACCATCAAGGTGCGCTTTAAAGCCATCGTGACCTTTCAGCAGTTTTTCTTTTAGATCCGTTGGACCACCAGCCGCAGCGACCAGAGTGGGTAACCAGTCCATACCATCAAAGATGCCATTGCCTACAGTACCCGCAGGGATTTTACCCGGCCAGCTAACTAGAGCAGGGGCTCTTACGCCACCTTCCCAAGTTGTGCCTTTCTCACCGTGATAAGGTGTCATGCCGCCATCAGGCCAAGTCATGATCTCTGGGCCGTTATCGGCAGTGAAAATGATGATGGTGTTGTCGGCAATACCGAGCTCTTCCATCTTCGCCATCATCTCACCGACGTGATCATCAAGATCTTTCATGACCACTTCTTGAAGTCCCCAACCATTTTGGCCGAGCATCGCTTCGTATTCAGGTGACAGGTGCGTCCAAACGTGACCGCGTGATGGACAGTACCAAATAGGTGTGAGATGGATAACGCAGATCAATAAGGATTGGAAGTTTCACGCAACCATTGATGCAGGGCTTGGTAGTGACACCAACTTTACCTCATATCTCTTAACTGGCGTGCGATACCAGATAAACAGTTGGTCTGACTTAAATGTTGCCTACAAATCAACTTGGGTTGATTACGAGAACAAGGGCACCTTTGAATACGATACCGCATCGCAAGGGTTCCTGATTGGTTGGGGTTCCTGATTGGTTGGGCTGCTCATTTCTAGTCAAACAATAAGAGGTAAGCCTGATATCGTTAGGCTTACCTGACAATGTCAATCTTTCAAGAGTTAATGCCGGTTTTAACTAACGAACAAGCAAAACTACCCATCAACGACCTAGTTATTCACAGTGTTTGGAACTACGCACTCTTTCTTCATGATAGTTAAGCCGGCCTCGAGAGTTTCTGTCCAAGCTTGTTCGACGCTTTCATCGTAGTGAGGGTCATATTTTTTAACTGTATTGAGTAACGAATTGAACCACTCGTTGAGTTCTTGCTCAGAGATATCCATTCCTAAATCTTTATGTCGCTTCCCAAGCTTTTTTACCGAGTTTCGTATGCTCGGCAGACCCGCAGAGTTATAGATAAGAATGATCGAGGCTTTAAGCATCTTGGTTTGTTGCTCTAACCCTATATTTTCAAAACGTTCTGAAAACCTTGGGTTATGCTCGCAAAAATCAGCCAAAAACGTTTCGAGAAATTCTTGGTCAATCCGGCAGCGCTCAAAACTTTCATAAAACAGTTCGTTCGGTTTCATCTAGCCAGTCCTTTGCAAAATTTTGAGTTATCGGGAAGCTAACAAGTCCAGAGCCGCAACTTAGCCAACTTCGAACCATCAATATGATCTAAGTATACGCCACTGTGGCATAAAATGAACGATGGCATAACGTAAACTACGGCATAAAGTGCGTTGCACAAATCTTGTTTCCATCAGGATCTCGCAAATAAGCCATGTACAAGCGACGCTCGTCAGAACCTCTCGCTCCGGGGCCATTTTCAATGCTGGTACCGCCATTTTCGACGCCAACTCGATGCCACTCATCTACAACTTCAGGAGAAGACGCAAGAAAACCCACCGTCATACCGTTGCCGTGAGTCGCAGGCTGACCATCAATCGGCTTCGTTAAGCCCAACACACCCGTTTGGCTAACGTAAACACAGCGCCCTTTGGGATCAACAGAGCCTTCGCTATAACCAAGCACTTTCATGATTGGGTCATAAAAAGCCTTCGCGCGTTCAATATCATCGGTACCGAGAAAAACATGGCTGAACATAACTAACCTCTTCTTTTATTGAAAGAACCATCTAAACTAGACCTATAATTCGTGTTTGTCTAGGCACGCTATTCGGTCACAACTGTTGCTTAACCCATTGAGCAAACACCTGAAACTTAGTTCGCTGTTCCATGCCTTTCGGGAACTCAGTTAGTCTGTTCAACAATTCGTTGTGCGCCCTGCCCTTGGTCATGCAAGATATCATCAGGATTTAGCAAGTTGCACTTTTGCATACTCAAGCATCCGCAACCGATACAGCCGGTTAAGTTCTCTTGTAGCGATTTAATCTGCGCCATTTTACTGTCGAGTTGCCCCTGCCACTTCTTAGCAACGCGCTCCCAATCTCGCTTAGTCGCGGTATGGTTCATCGGCAGTGTCGATAATTCTTCGGTGATCTCTTCCAGCGTGAAGCCTATCGACTGCGCGACTTGGATCAACGCAATTCGTCTCAACATCGCCGACTGATAACGGCGCTGATTTCCGTTAGTACGAATCGAAGCAATCAACCCCTTGGTTTCGTAAAAACGTAACGCCGAAGGAGCCACGCCACTGCGCTCAGCCAACTGGCCTATGGTGAGGTATATGATGTTTCTCATTACGACACTATCCTTGAGATCATAAATATTTAAAGCTTACTTTAACTTTAGAGTAGCGACCTATTGTTACCTTAACCAATTAATGTCCTTAAACTTTGACAACGGGCGCAATGAAAAGCAATCGTGAACATGGCTGCTTTGTTTTATTGTGGTGTTCTCGCTCTCTAAATCTGACTCATGATCGATTTCAGGCTCTCGGCCATTTCGGCATTGATGATCTCACCCGTTTCTACATTAAAGTTGTCGTAGAAACTTGGCACCGACATCGACCCCTTCACATCTGCATCAAAGTAAGGTGCCGAATTTACCGCAGACGACAACACAGAGTTTGCGCCGCCTGGGCCTGGTGATGTGGAGAGCATCACAACAGGTTTGCCTTGGTACACTTTCATGTCGATTCGTGATGTCCAATCAAACACATTCTTAAAGGCTGCGGTGTATGAGCCGTTATACTCTGCAAAAGAGATGACCACAGCATCTGCTTCGCCAATCTTGCTAAAAAAGCGTTGAGCGTGTTGATGAACACCTGAATCTTGCTCTCTTTTCTCGCTGTAAATTGGCATCTCGAAATCATTAAGGTCGAGCACCTCGACTTGCGCGCCTTCGACTAAACCTGCGGTGTACGCTGCAAGTTGTTGATTAATTGATGTTGTACTGTTGGTCGCGCCAATCGCTAATACTTTCATTGTTGATCCTTGTTCATTTTTCTCACCTTTTTGCACTCATGACTTCAATTACGGAGCTCAAAATTCATAACTGAAGATTCGTAACGTCTGTTTGATAACATCAAAACCTGCACTAGGCGACAAGGTGATAGATTGTGTTTTTAGATTGGGGATGATGATAAAACCTCAAGTTAACTTGAGGTAAAGCGATATTTTCAAAATATAGGAAATAGTTTAAAAACACTTATAAAGCAGTTGATTATGAAAGGTTTAACATAGGTTGGCATTACACAGGAAAAAGTCAGCACACCCAAAATACATTGAGTGTGCTTTATCGAAGTATTATTTACTTAAAGTGATTTAATGGACAGACACCAGAGTAAGCGACACCGGATAGCTCGGCCATTTCGCGATTCCATGTTGCCAAATCATGAGGGTTAAATTGATTCAAATGATCATGCCCACATGCCCTCGCCATCACTTGCATTAATTCTGTCGAGGCTTCAAAGAAGTTCTTAAGCTGGTTCGATGCTTTCTCGACATTCAAACGCTGACGTAAATCGGCTTTTTGAGTTGCAATACCAGCAGGGCAATTATTGGTGTTACACATTCTCGCCGCCACACAACCTATCGACTGCATGGCACTGTTTGAGATAGCGACACCATCAGCACCAAGCGCCATCGCTTTTACGAAATCCATCGGCACGCGCAAGCCGCCCGTGATGATCAATGTGACTCTGTCACTGACCCCTTGTTTATCGAGATACGCTCTAGCGCGAGCGAGTGCTGGAATAGTGGGAACACTGATATGGTCACGGAACATTTCTGGCGCCGCCCCTGTACCGCCACCACGCCCATCTAAGATGATGTAATCGGCACTGGCATCAAGCGCGAACTGAATGTCTTCTTCGATGTGATTGGCACTTAACTTAAAGCCAATCGGGATACCGCCTGTCACCTCTCGAACACGGTCGGCGAACTTTTTAAAATCCTCGACCGTGTTAAGGTCGACAAAGGTGGGTGGAGAAATCGCTGCCGTGCCCGCTTCAATGCCACGCACCTCCGCGATCTTGCCTATGTTCTTCGCGCCCGGTAAGTGCCCGCCCGTTCCGGTTTTGGCACCCTGCCCGCCTTTAAAGTGGAAGGCTTGAACGTTTTTGAGCTTAGCTTCATCGTAACCAAACTGAGCACTGGCTAATTCATAAAAGTAGCGAGAGTTCGCCGCTTGCTCTTCGGGTAACATACCGCCCTCACCGGAGCAGATACCCGTCCCTGCGAGTTCGGCACCTTTCGCCAATGAGACTTTTGCTTCTTCAGATAGCGAGCCAAAACTCATATCAGACACAAACAAAGAGATGTCCAATTTAAGCGGCTTCTTCGCTTTGGGGCCAATAATCAGTTCGGTACCAACAGGCACATTTTCTAGCAAAGGCTTAGTCGCCATTTGCGCGACCATCACTTGAATATCGTCCCAGTGAGGTAATAGATGTCTTGGCACGCCCATAGAGGTCATTGGCCCATGATGCCCAACCTTAGATAAACCATCACGCGCTAACTGATGAATAAACTCCACGGTAGGCTCTTCTTTGGTTGCGGTTGCCGCTGGAGATAAATCAGGGGCTGTCGCTTGAATGTGAACTTCAGGGCCTTCTTGCCCAATTTGTTCCGCAGTAAACTGTTTATGAGTGCCATCGCAGAAAGGAAGGTTGTTGGAATACTTACAGCGACAAAGGTAGGCGTCTCCGCTCTCTTCGGCGACAAAGCTTTTCGGTTTGAACCCCGTACCGGCATGAGAACCGTCACAAAACGGTTGGTTTTTCGATTTACCACAGGTACAGAAGTAATACTCTTCCCCTTCAGTTAGCTCCACTTTGATTGGCTTGGTATCCGCTATCACTGGATTCTTCATAGTTCGTTCACCTTTATCTTTTTTATCATTTGATGACTGAAGCGATGGCTTGCTCACAAGAGTAAAGTAAAGGTGAGATACGTGACGAATTCAATAAATGAGACTGATATACAAGGTGAGTAAACCGACTAAAAACAGTCATGACCGACTGAGCTCAAACAAAAATGGCTACCTAGTAGGCAGCCATTATGGGTGAGAGCCTAGTCAAAACTAATGCACTGAGGGTTAATCAAACAATTCGATAACCAATTTATTGTCTTTAATCACTAGATTGGGTTCCGATGACTTAATCAACGACTCTTGAACCTTGTTGCTGTCGAGTTTGTAAACCGGAGACTGGGACAAAGCAAAACCTATCATCGATACAGCTGGTTTGAGTAGTGTCTCTATTTCAGGCGAAAGCTGTTTGCCTTTTTCTTCAAAGCGCTCTAGTCGCAGCGACTTTAGATACACCTCGCCACTCTCCTTGTCGTATTCGGGAATCGCGCTGAACTCTAAGTCTAAATCCAACCCCATATTAGGCATATTGAACATTTGAACTTTTGCATTGGTATTCGCCAACACGGACACGCGTTGTGCATCGGCTCGACCAATTTGCACTTCTAGATCATCCACAGCCACTTGTGCGTACATCACACTTTGTACACCAACCTCTTGTTCTAGCATCACTGAGTCTTCAAGGTACTTCGTCATTTCTTGCTCGGTAATACTGTAGCTAACACAACCACTGAGCATCAGGGCTGTCACAGCTATAATCAAACGGTTCATTAACTTTGTTGTCATTGGAGATAGGCTCTTATTTTTTAAATGCATGGAACGGATGTTACCTCGAGATGATACTGTAAATTGGTTGTCACAATAACAGTGTCGGATAACTGGGCAGAATGATCCACCTAAATGGTGATGTCGTATCAATGAGAATTGACGAAAATAGTAAGGAAAACAATGACTGCATTAACGATATTTTACGATGGAACCTGTCCACTTTGTGCAAAAGAGATGGCAGCACTGACTAAGTCTGATTCCAAAGATCAGATCCAGACCGTCGATATCTACAGTGAAGCGTTTTCAAACTACCCGCAAATAGATGCCGAGGCAGCCAATACAATCTTGCATGCACTGGACGAAAACGGAAAGCTGCTGCTCGGTTTAGACGTGACTTACCAAGCGTGGGAGCTAGTAGGAAAGGGTTGGCTGTATGCCCCGTTACGTTGGGCGATTTTTAAGCCAATGGCAGATTGGTGTTATCTACGGTTTGCCAAAAATCGATATAAGATTTCGTTTTGGCTAACCGGAAAATCACGTTGCAACGGTAACAGCTGCACAAAATAGTGTTGAGTTAAGACATGCCGCTGGCGACTTTGTAGTAAACGATGCCAAATAGGGCTGCGAACACCAATACCGTAACGGCCACTTTCAACCAAATAAATTTCATGCTTTGTCCTTTTAATTCTGTTTACTGTTCCACGCGACAAGTTAGCACAACAAAACATACGGTTGTGTAATGATTGATAGAACTTTGTAGTCATACCAATCACAGTAGGTAAGTGTCAAGAAATAGCGCAGGAAAAAAGCTTGAGAACAAGGCGGATTTTTTAGATAAGTAGTTATTCTACAATCAAAAAATCTAACGACTTTATCGAGATTTTTAACAAGCTAGGGTGAACAGTTATTTACTACGATTGGTATCAACCCTGATTCCCAGAGAGAACCTTTATGTCGGCAAAAGAGAGAAACCTTCCCACACATCGAATTTCTAGATTCAGTAAGTTCGCTTCGTTGGCGACAAGAGTCGCGGGTAACGTGCTAACGGAAGGCACCAAACAAATTGCACAAGGCAACAGGCCCAAAGCAAAAGACTTACTGTTAACGCCACAAAACATTGCTCGCCTGACCGATCAACTCGCACACCTGCGCGGTGCGGCTATGAAGTTAGGACAGATGCTATCAATGGATGCGGGTGATGTCTTAGAACCAGAGTTAGCCGACATTCTCTCTCGCCTGCGCTCCGATGCCGATCCACTGCCAACAAAACAGCTCAATCAAGTGTTAGAAAGCTCGCTCGGGAACCATTGGAAAACCGAATTCCTGTCCTTCAATTTTAAACCGATCGCCAGTGCATCTATCGGACAAGTTCACCAAGCCTATAGTGATGCTGGGGACAAACTCGCAGTCAAAGTCCAATACCCCGGCATTAGAAAAAGTATCGACAGTGATGTAGATAACGTGGGCACGCTGCTCAATATTGTTGGCTTGATACCAAAGTCGGTCGACTACAAAGGCTTGTTAGAAGAGGCAAAGAAACAGCTCCACGATGAAGCAGACTATGCTCGCGAAGCTGATTACGCAACTCGTTACCATGATGCATTGAAAGAATACTCTCACTTCGTCGTACCTAAGATTCATCCGCAAGTCTCTTCAGAATCCGTGCTCGCCATGGACTTCATCGAAGGCGTCTCGATAGAGCAAATCGAAAGTTACGACCAAAGCACACGTGACTTTGTAATGCACAGCTTACTGGAGCTTCTGTTCAGAGAGTTGTTCGATTTTAAGATGGTGCAAACCGATCCCAATTTCGCCAACTACCTTTATGTTGAAAACACCCGACAAATTGGCTTATTAGATTTCGGAGCAACCCGTGAGTACAGTGACCGCTTCAGCGAGGGTTATCGCTTGGCCTTTTCCTCTGTCATTGACAACGATGAGCAAGTGCTCAACCGAGCTTTAGAGCAAATAGGATTCTTTAGCGAGACAATTCTTCCCGAACAACGCCAAGCGATTCTAAATCTAGTGAAGATGGCCTGTGAGCCGATGTTAGTTGACGAAGAGTACGACTTCAAAGCCAGTGGATTGGCACAAAGGCTTCGTGAAGCAGGCACCATTTTGAGCATGGAACAAGAGTATTGGCATACGCCGCCCGCCGATGCGCTGTTCCTGCACCGAAAAATTGGTGGCATGTATCTATTAGCGGCTCGCCTTGGTGCAAAAGTGAATATCAGTCGCTTGGTCGCTCCATATCTTATCTCAGAGAGCAAAAGCACAACTAAAAGCGCGAGTTAATGAGACAGTAAATAATACGCAAAGTGATCATTTCATCGTGCTCAAGAGTAATAACCATTACGCCAACTAAAATGAGCCAACCCTATGAAATGTTCACTACTTTGCTCAACCGCACTGATTACAAGCCTCACGAGTTCCATCGCCTTTGCAGCGAGCTGTCCCGAAATACTTAATGGCAAACAGCGCTTGTTAAACTCAACCGAAGAAATCGCCTTGTGCGATGAGTTTCAAGGCAAAACTCTATTGGTGGTAAATACAGCGAGCCAATGTGGCTTCACTCCGCAGTTTGAGCAACTCGAGCAACTTCATCAAACCTACAAAGACCAAGGCTTCACGGTTATCGGTTTCCCAAGTAATGATTTTCGCCAAGACAAGGGAAGCGAAGAGAAGGCGGCAAAGGTTTGTTACCTAGACTATGGCGTGACCTTCCCAATGATGGCGCGAGCTTCACTGTCTGGTAGCAACGCCAACCCCGTGTTTACAGAGATACAACAGCAAGCGGGCGTAACGCCTAAATGGAACTTTTACAAATTCTTGATCAGTAAAGAAGGTAAAGTCGTCGCCACCTTCCCTAGCTCCACATCTCCAGTGAGTGCCACGCTCAAAAACGCGATTGAGCAGCAGTTATGAAGGCGGATTACATGGCAACAACTCAAACCCGTAACACCATGGCCAAACTGGGGTACATGGGGTTAATTCCGTTTTTATTCGGTCTTCTCCTTTCGCTCACCGACAGCCAATTTATGGGGATAAGCGGTGAAACGCTGTTCATCACCTACAGCGTGGCAATTTTGAGTTTTCTTTCAGGGATCTTGTGGGCAAATGGCATCGAAAACTTTGAAAGCCAATCAAGTAACAAAGCACTGCTAATAAGCAACGCGATTGTGCTCATCGCTTGGCTGGCAGTATTGCTTGGCGAACAAAAAGAGCTAGTGACAACTCTGATTCTCATCTTTGGTTATATTGCGGTTTGGCGAGCTGAAAGGACGATGAGAGAAGAGAACCAGAGCCAAGGTCCTGATGGCTACTTTGATATGAGGACTCGGCTGACCTCTAGTGTCGTGTTAATGCACGGTATCGTGATGCTAACCTAGAGCTACGAGATTGTCTTTGAAGTGTGAGCCTTTGATTTAGTTAAGCGCCTTTGTTAAAAACCGTTAGCAACAATCTAGATGATGAGCTTCATCACTAACCTAGGCTCATCATCACCAAAGTAGTTGTCTTCTTGCTTGATGGTAACGAACCCCATCGATGCATAAAGCGCACGAGCCGATGTGTTATTTGGGTCTACAGTGAGCAAAAGCCTAGCATCTCGAGGCAACTGCTCAACCGCCTGTTGCATCAGTTTCCGGCCAACTCCCATGCCACGATAATTCTGGTCTACAGCCAATGATAGGACCCAAAACTCATTCTGCTTGTCTGTGGTTGTCGTTAAGGCATAGCCAGCAATCTTTGAGTCTTGCTTAGCAACCAATAAACCTTTTCCCCAGCAATCAAAGGCCTGACGAAAGAAAAACAGCGGATAGGCGTGAGCGCCAAACAAAGCATGTTCAAGCTGGTAGATATCAGCCAGTTCTTGTTTTTCCGCACAAACAACATTCATAGATAGACCTCATTTAAACCGAACCTCAAGTTTAAACATGCAAACTCAAAGGTGCTATTAACAATATATCAACAGCCTAAAGGCTTACGAACTACCTTAACGAAGATGCCACTTAACTAACGCCTGAGGAGTAGATTAGGTTACTTATGTTTTACTGTCGAATAACCAACAAATTTGCGCCAGATAACGCAAGAAAAACCGAGCACGCTTTGTTGAAACGTTTTGCCATTTGTGGCTTAGAGAACCAGTTTCTGAGGTATAAGCCAAATGCCGCGTAGATCGATATCGCGAGCATTTCTAACACTAGAAAGGTGCTACCTAAAACAAAGAATTGAGTATTTACGTTCGCTGAAACATCGACAAATTGAGGAAGGAATGCAGTGAAAATGAGTATCGCTTTTGGATTGCCAGCAGCGAGTGCAAATTCTTGTTTAAACAGACCAAACCAATTCTTATTTCGTTCGATATCCACGACCGGACTGGCGTGTGAGCGCCATAGGTTGAACGCGATCCACAACAGATACATCGCGCCAAATAGTTTGATCAGGAAAAACAGCGTTTCAGAAGTATAAAGCACAACCGCTAAGCCAGATGCAGCCAAAGCAATCATGCCAGAAAAAGCGAGGATTCTTCCTAGGCCTGCGACAAAGGCGGCCTGAAATCCGTAACAACGGGCGTTGTTCATTGATAACAAATTGTTTGGGCCCGGAGTCATGTTGAGCGCAAAACAAGCGGGGATAAACAGCAGTAACTTCCAGATTTCCATTGGTGCTTCCTAATTGCCAAATGCCGTGATTATAAAATCCTTAAACAAGGTCTTATCGTTTATAACAGCATTTCATATCTTTTGTAACTGCATAAAAAATAAGCACCAAATCTATACAGTAAATTTTCAATCAGTTCTCAAAAAACTGTTCGTACTCGGGTGTCGCTAGATTTTCGGCGACACCAATCTCACCGACGAAATAGATAGCGCTCGCAATTGTATCTATCGTTGGATTTGATTCTCGCTCTGGGAAGTCGCCAACAGCAGGAACAGATTTTGGCGCAGACACCGAACTACAAACAAGGCTATTACATACCCTGTTTTGATTTTCTAAGGAGATAGCTTCAGGAACGTCAAAGTGCTGAGTGAGTACGTCGTGGTTAGACAATTCAGACGAAGCGTACGATAAGGTTGAGAATAGAGCTGAGAGCACAATCCACTTGTTCATGTATCTTTCCATTGATGGCATTCATTGAATTTATAAATACTATCGAATCTCACACATTATGAACAGTGTTTTATTTTAATTTGCGTGAGACTGCTTACCCAGCATCAACTTGTCGAGCAGAGCTTGCGGGACAACGATCACTGAGTATTTAACAAAGGCCACCAGCGCGATTACACCAACAGCCGATCCAAGAATAAAGTCATGGACATCAACCAACACCAATCCCAGAAGTTGATCACTCGCTATCGCTACTAATGCGATGCTAACTGCGGTTACCCACTTGCTGTGTTCATAAGGTAATTGTTCCATCGCTTGGCTTACAACATACAGAAGCATGAGCCGCACAACATAAGTTGCACAAAGAACCGCGACAACACCCCACACGCCATAAATAGGCGTCACTGTGAAATAACCAATGGCCGCCAAGACCGCACATCCACCTTGAATCCACATTTGAGATTGACTCGAATCGCCACTGAAACAACCAAGGTTAAGATAATCACCTGCATTTTTGATAACGCTAATCGCAAGCAGCGCAACAACAATGGCCCCCGCGTAATGATAACTGCTCGGTAAAATGAGAGAAATAAATCCGGGTACCGTTAGAATCATCAACGAACCTAAAACAATGGCGAGGTTCACTCCGACTAACGCCCTATCGGCACACATCTTACTGCCACCCGGCTGTTGAAGCATCGCCACACGGTTTGGAAACCACCAAAGCGCGTAAGGCTGCAACAACAGACCAAGAATCAACGCGAACTTTCCGCTAACCGCATAAATCGCGAGTTCTTCGACACCGACGAAGCTTGCCATTACCCAGCGGTCGAGCCCCATGATCATATACATTGATGCACCGCCAACCAGAACGGGCAGTCCGAATTTTAAGATCTTCGCCGAGTGTTTGAAGCAACCAAAAGATCCCATCTCTTGCCATTGATAACGCACTAAACAAACCATTAGCAACACACTGGATACCGCAGCTGAAATCAACACGCCATCTATACCGTATCCAGCCTCAAGCAAAACAAAAGTCATGATGGCTTGAACACCGGCTTTCAACACATTGAGCATGCAAAAACGTTTCGCCATCGCGTTCATACGCATCAGCGTTAGCGGGATAGAAATCGCCCCATCGAGCATGGTAGGAATAAGCAGAAGCAGTATCTGGTAAGGCTGGAATTCAACTGGCAACATTAAGATTAACAACGGCATACTGAGGGCAATCAAGGCGCCCCCAAGCACGCACACCAGCACGCTCAATGTGAAGCAGTTCGAGACGAGCTTTTGCTTTTCATCACCTTCGGCGATACCCACATAACGATACATGGCATCGACAATACCGAAGCTGAACAATATCGTCCCAATGTCTGCCAGCAAGACAATGGCTTCTAAGGAACCATACTCTGCCAACGTCATATTGTGCGTAATGTACGGGATCATCACCAATGAAATCCCTTTCATCATTAATATACCGATGGCGTAGTAAGCCGACTGCTTTAAAGAACCCATAGTCGTCACCTTTTCCTTACCAAGCTGGCTTTAGGAAACTTTTACAGTCTCCAATTAGGTGTCGCAATGTGCGTTTTTGAGGTGACATGACCAAAGAACGGAAACTGTAGGCAATAGCCTGTCTATTCTGTTGTAAACCTCGATAATAGTCAGCATAACCTTCCAGTATTCTCGCCTTTGCGATTTTGAAGCTAGAAGTGGGTAGATTCCATCGTTGACTGTCATTTTGGTAATGTTGAAGAATAGTCTCTATAGACTGCAAATTTCTCAATTTAAGACTTTCAGTTTGGGTAACAGAGCTCGCTCTCATCAAGTAGCCAACCTGCACCGAGTTCAACACACCGATCTGATGGTTTTCACTCATTCGAAGCCACAGTTCCCAATCTTCCCCATATTTGATGTCAGCATTGAAACTGTCTGTTTGAGAAAACACATCCGCTTTCACCATGACCGTTGATGTTCCAATCACGTTATTTTCTATGATGAACTCCAACGGGTTCTCGATATTGATGAACAGCTCATCTTGATCTTGAAACTGCGACCAGTAACTAAAGCAGTCGACTATTACTTGGTAATCTTCAGTAAGATGCTCGTAGTTAGTAAAGCTCATCGCGAGATCAGGGTAACGTTGATGAAATTCGAGTTGGCGCTCAATTTTTTCAGGAAACCAGAAATCGTCTGCGTCTAAAAAAGCGATGTATTCACCGGTCGCCTTTTCAATCCCTAGGTTTCTCGCTTGAGGCGCACCAACACCCAATGTGGACAACGTAATAATGCGTTCATCGTCTATAGAAGCAAGATACGTCGACGTTCCATCGTTACTGTTATCGTCAATGACAATCAGCTCAACATCTTGATGAGTCTGCTTTAGTACACTACCAATCGCTTTCGGCAGGTAATCCAAACAATTGTAGGTAGGAATAACAACACTTACTTTAGCCATAATGACGCCCTCAGATTTATACGTTATATGGCTGACGTTGCATGTTCTATGCCGAGAGTGTCTTGCTATGAAATCACATCTAGATCAGCCACCTACGCGTCCATTCTCAAAATGACGACCAAACACAGATGTTCAAAAAAACTGCAACTCCAATTTGATTATCAATTTGAGAAAACGAGCTACCTCTTAAGGGGTAACCTTCGAAAAGCAATCAGAAAGCCCTCCAAAGCTACGATTCGATCTTGGTTCGTATCTTGCTTTATTGGTTATTACCTTGGCTTGATAGCTTTAGTCATATGGATTTGAGGAGTAAGGAATGAAGAAAGTAGCATTTGTGGCGCCAACCTACCCAGTACTCAGTGAGACCTTCATTCAAACAGAAGTCGACTCTGTGAAAGCGTGTGGGCACGATGTTTGTGTAATGACGTTCAAAATTGAAAACAGTGAAAAACAGTTCGACTACGACATTGTCGAAATAGGTAAAAATGTTCGGAAGGGTAAAGTCGCCAGCATTAACTGGATAGGTTTCATCAAGGCTGTCTCATTTATTTCTAAGCAAACCAGCATGCCGAAAAAGTCACTGTTCGCTTATGGGTTTAAATTAGCGCTGCAACTCGCGGAAAACGACGTCGAACACGTACATGCGCATTTCTGTCAGCACACCACAGCTCACGCCATCGTCGCGGCAAAGCTGCTGAATATCACCTGTTCGTTCGTTGCTCATGGTCATGATGTTTACGAGTTCGCTTATGACATTGAACATAAAATCTCATCGAGTGATTTTGTGGTTGCAGTGTGTAAAGACATGCTTGCTGACTTCAATACCATGGCGAAAGGAAACATTAAGCTCCTGCATTGCGGAGTTAATACCAAACAGTTCCAACTCAACCCAAAAACCGAAACGAAGCAACTTCGCTTTATTTTCCTTGGCCGATTAGTGGAGCAAAAAGGTATCCACCATCTTATTGATGCATTGGCGCCGATTGCCGAACCTCTCGACATTCATCTCGATATCATCGGTACTGGCGATTTAGAGCAACAATTAAAGTTACAGGTCAAAGAGCAAGGGCTCACTCGAAACGTGACCTTTCTTGGCGCTAAGCCTCATGAATGGGTGAAAGAGAAACTATCGAATTATGACAGCCTAATCGCGCCCTTCTGTTTTTCCGAAACCGGGTGTGTGGATACAGGACCACTGGTTTTAAAAGAAGCGATGGCCGTAGGAACGCCAGTTATTACCACCAACATCATGGGATGCAAAGAGATCGTCTCACAAGAGACAGGTTTTGTGGTTGGCGAAAAGAATGTGGAAGAATTAAGAGAAGCGATTGAGCGTTTCGCGCAACTAAGCAGCAACGATAAAGCATCGATGGGGTTAAAGGCACGTGAGAGAGTGAAAGACAGTTTTAATTCGATCAAACAAGCTCAGCAATTATCTCGTTGGATAGAGAACCCAGCTCAATAAGGATTAACTCAGGCAGTAAGCATCACAAGGACTGCTACGCCTCACAAGAACGACTAAGCACCATAAGAAAACGGAGCACCACAAAAACAAAAGAGCGCTACATCAATTTGAAATGTAACGCTCAACTTAGCACTGCCCAATGATCGCGACTTATGCTTTCAGTAGCTTTTCATTAAGAAGCCTAACTAGCCTGCTCGCAGTGCCAAAATAGACTCAATATCGTCGATGTCACGATATTGAGCGAGTTGTTGCTCTTTCGATGAAATAGCCACAATCGACATTCTATCGGCCAATTCGTTACCTTCAATACCAACGTGTCCGTTCACATGGTAGATGGTAATTTTTGAAGCCAGCTCTTGGTAGAGCGCATACGCCGGCTTAATAATATCGAGGTTTTTGATCTCGCCGCCCGACTTAGTCCAGCCCTTTTTCTCCCAACCCGTTGCCCACTTAGTAATACAATCTATCGAGTACTTAGAGTCACAATAGATCGCTACAGACAGACCCGCGTTTAGCTTCTCTTTTGCGAGCAAAAACGCCTGTTTAAGGCCATGCAACTCAGCGGTATTATTGGTACCAACAGGTTGATACAAGCCATACCACAATTCGGTTAATTGGTTGTTTTGGTATACCGCTAACCCCGTCCCTGCTTCACCAGGGTTTGGTTCACACGCACCATCGGTAAAGATCTTGATATCAAAAGGCATATCTGTGATTTGCTGCTCCGAAAGAGGCGGCACCTTAGCTTTCGTCGACTTACCCGCAGAGCTTGGCTTTGTCGCAGTAGAACCTGACGCAGACGACGTTTTACCACCGAAAGCAGACTCAGCCTCGTCTAGTGTTGGAAACGATTTATATCTCGCACCAGCGAAACCATCGACTTGGGATTTACACTCGTTCCAAGTGGTAAAAATACCCGGTGTGCGACCTTTCCAAACCACATAATATTTCTTAGCCAAACTAACTCCTTACCAAAACCTAAACACACAAACAGTGAATCAGTACATTAGATGCCACCACGCTATACGTTGCAAGGTCTATCACTCTAAAACAGGTCTAAAAAAGCTGCGTTCATAACTCACGATGCAATCAACTTCGTCTGCAAATTCAAACGCTTTAATACACTCAGCATCGTTCAACGATTTAATCCGATACTCTTCATAGGCAGCCAAACTTTCAAAGGTAAACAGCGCCAAGGCAATATTGTTCGCCCCTTCCGACGGTAAAAAATAACCATTGTGTTGGCCCCCGAATTTAGCGACCAGAGGAATCCACATTTTTGCGTATGCCTCAAACTCATTTACCTTTTTAGGATCAATCACATATCGAACATAACAAGTAATCATATTTATACAGCCCTTAAATAATAGGAGAAACACAAAGCCTAAGTTGACATTGAAGTTGAAGCTCACGAGAAAAGGTAATCAACCACGACAAGGTTATAGAACAAAAACACCGCCATGCTGACGCCGATCGTTAGCAGCACATTGCCTGTTTTCCAAATCAACAGACCTGTGACCACCGCGCCTATCAAGTATGGGTTTTCAAGGCTTGGCCAAAATGTTTGTTCTGGTGCAAATACAATTGGCCCCCAAATCGCAGTCAGCACCGCTGGGCTTGAATAGCGCAATAGGCGCCTTGCGGTTTGATTGAGTCGAAGCGGGATTGCAGGCTCAAGAAACAAATACCGACTAAAGAAAACAATCGCAGTCATGAGGAATATCGTTAACCAAATCATCTCTATTTCCCCTCCACGATTGTCTTGTTACCGTTGTTTCGCTCTTGGAACGATTCGCTGATAAAGCCCGCTAACATTCCGGCAATCGCTGCAATCATTAGCCCGCCCTCAATATTGTTAACCGACATGGCAACCGAAGTGACCAATGAAACCACCACACACACTACGACGGGTAGAGTTCGGATTAATGGGAACACCAAGGCGATAAAGGTTGCTGCGACCGCGAAGTCGAGCCCAATCTCATTAAGCGAAGGAATTTGGCTTCCCGCGACAATGCCAACAAAGCTCGCAATATTCCAAACGAGATAAAAACCGCCGCCTACACCCGCAGCATACCAGCGATTAAATTCTTGCTGAGACTGCCCACTACAAATCGCGAACAGCTCATCGGTGAGCCAAAATCCAAGTAATAGACGCCAACGCGCAGGAAGATGGCTGATTTTGTCACGCATCGATACACTATACAGAAAGTGTCTTGAGGTGATGAACAGTGTGGTCAACAACATAGTGCCTAAACCAATACCCGCTTTGAACATACCCGCAGCGACAAGTTGCGCTGAGCCAGCAAACAAAATAGCCGACATCGCTTGCGCTTGAAGTTGATTCAATCCGGCATCTATCGCATATGAACCGGCCAGACCCCCCCAAGGGATTACCGCAATGCTCAACGGCATTCCCGCTAAAACGCCCTTCCATAACTGTGTTCGTCTATCCATTGTTTCACTATCCATATAGTTCTTTTCTCTCTTCACATTGGCTATTCAATGTAAGAGGAGTTGAGTCGGTTCGATTGTACAAACTTGCTCGATTTCATGCCCCTCTGTTTGCCGCACTTAACCGTACTTAACTGCACTTAACTGCACTTAACACAAGTTGGCCATGCCTTAGCCATGCAAGTTTAGAGCATTTTGATGTATTGCCCCGGCGTGTAGCCATTGGCCTTTTTGAAGTGTCGATGAAAATGGCTTTGATCATGAAAACCACACTCTTGCGCGGTATCTGAAATGGTATGTCCTTGTTTCAATAACTTACGCGAAAGCCTTAACCGAGACTGGATTTGATACGCATGTGGCGGAAGACCAAACTCTTTTTGAAAAGAACGCACTAAGTGAAACGGACTCAATGCCGCTAACTTAGACAGCTCCTCTAGGGACACATCGGCTTGTGGAAAATCATCTAAGAACTCTTTCACCAAGACAAGCTGGCGCTGAGTTTTTCCGTCGAGTTGAGGGTTAAGCGGCGATTTTCCGTGTCGGCTAATCAGTTTAACCAACATCCCGTACATCAAGGTCTCTCTTAACAAGCGATTGTCAGATTCATCAATCGTGTTAAAGACTAATCTCAATTGATTGGCGAGTTCAGGATCTTCAACAACCGCTCTTGGGAAGTAAGGCGCCCCGTAATTGGGTAGGTTTAGCTCTTGAGTGATCTTGGCAAGTTGATCTGGGAGTGGATACATGGCTCGATACGCCCAACCGCCTTCAGTGGCAGAGTGACCGCTATGAACTTCGTCGGCATTGACCAGAATAATCGCATCTTGTGGTGCTATATGATGCCCGCCCGTTCGATAGAAACGCTGAGCGCCCTGCTCGATGACTCCCAGCGTATAGCCCTCGTGGCTGTGGCGCGAGAAGTTCTGCTTTTCGTATTCAGCATTAAGAATTTCAAGGCCGCCGAGCTCTTCGGTTATCTTATATTCGGCCTTTTCTTTAGAGCGTTTATTGTTCTCCATAACAATTCCTAAGCCTGTTAATTATCGAGCGACTTATCAGTCTACTCTATTGTCTCTTTCAGCTTTTGTACAAAATTGCGCATTTGTTTGTTAATTCTGTTTTTATCGTTGGCTTAATAACGCCTTCTAACTGGGAGGAAAGTCTTGGTCTATAACTAGTTGGCGAGAAATTGACAAATTAGTGGGGCAATCATGGCAATACTCTCTTCAAATCATCGGCAACAGATCTGATACACCATGAAAAATACGCTAATCCTTTTCTTTTTCCTGAGCCTAACTGGGTGCACTCATAACCAATCAAAAGCACTGAGCATGAACTCCTCGCCAGTCAATACGTACCCTCAATCCATGTCGAACCTGCAACTGTGCGACACCTTGTATTACGGGCGATCAAGCAACCAGACACTCGCAGCAATTGGCAGTGAGTTTAATCGAAGAGGATTATCAAAGAGTTGGTGTGATACCGAAACCAACAAGCTTTATCTAACAAAGACAATTGATTGGGTTGCTGACCAAGTCGAAGACAAAGAAGATTCGGAGGAAGAAGCGTCTGCCGTTGTGTTGCCTGCGAATTAGATTGAGTAATCAGGGCTAACCAGACCATCTTATCTAGCATGCATTAGAAGAGTAATGACAATTGTCATTACTCTTCAATGATCACTTCACTTAGCCGATACCAACCATCAGGCTGTTTCCCTATATTTGCCAAATTCAAAGGTTTACTGTCACGACCTTCACTCACTGCTATTTCGATATAATAATGACCGACATTTAGATCTGTCGGCAATGAGAAGTTCGCAATAGATTTATAATCTCCAGGGAGCCAAGCTTCGCTACTTGTACTATCTTTTGCAAACGAAACCACCTGACCGTTGCTGTTTACTAATCGATAATACGCATAATAAGGTTGGTATGTTGGTGCGACTCCATCGTTAAAAATATGAGCTTCCAGAGAGAGGTTTTTCCCCATCGACAGGTAAGCTGAATGACGAATCGTATCGACTCGAAAGCGATATCCAATTTTTAGCAACGCATTATCTAACAAATCGCGGTACTGTTCGGGAATTGGCTTCGATTTCAAGTTTAGGCTACTCGCATGCTGATTAATCGCCCAGTCTAATGAGGCAGCCACTTGAGCTCTTGTGTAATGTTGTGTGGCTAGCCAACCATGCATGTCACCACAGACTTCAAAACTAACCGGCTGGTGCTGCCAAGCCGTATCAAATATTGGTGTTTGCGAGTTTGCTTGTTGAATTCGATACGGGTAGTCATCATTCATATGACTCCAAGTAGGGCCAAAATTATGCCAATCGCCCCAGCAATCGGCACGCCAGCCAGCACCTTTTTCTATTGCGTATGCGAAAGAATCCCCCCCGTTGATAAGCATTAATTTTGCAGTATTTGGGAATGCTGAAAAGTGCAGATCAACGAACTTATTTAACTGGTGTTCTGAATACCTACTAAATAGTGGTTCAAGCTCTGGAAAGTTGCTGTTATGCCACTCTCCCCAAGAACCCACCATACCTATGTCAATCTGAGCAAGCCGCGAGTCATTATCGTAACGTTGCCCATAAGCACTAAGTAATTTTTCTACATAGTATAAATAAGTTGGGTCATCGAGATCGGCTACGAAAGTTTTTCCATTTTGAACCCACTGCCCTTCGATACCTTTATCGATGAGCCATTGTGGAATTTTTGTTCCTGAGAATGGTTCATCAAGTGTCATAAAACGCAAAGCTACTCGCTTTGATTGCTTGGCATTCTGTTCAAGCAAGTCATCAATGAGAGAAAAGTTATATTCACCTTCGCTTGGCTCAAGTTCACTCCAATAATACCGGTAGTATCCCATTCCCGAGACAGGATATTGCTCAAGAGTTAGTACGGTACCCCACCCGTCGTGAAACGTTTCAACCCCCATA
Organism: Vibrio sp. 10N.222.52.C12; assembly: GCF_041474215.1. Lineage (NCBI taxonomy): Bacteria > Pseudomonadati > Pseudomonadota > Gammaproteobacteria > Vibrionales > Vibrionaceae > Vibrio > Vibrio sp. 10N.222.52.C12. Next base: position 12,385 of record NZ_JBFRTR010000070.1, on the reverse strand, counting down.
CCTGGATTAGAGATAGGTGTATTGAGTGCCGTGATTGACGTCACTTTATCCCCTACTTCGTCAGCATAGGCGTATGAGGTAACAAAGAATACTAACGATAATAGGTATAGCCATGAGCACTGCCAGTTAGTGACTTTTTTCACTTGTTTATTTCCTATCATTTATCACTCGAGTTCAACCCTTATAGTGATTGAAACCAGTCCCATATACCTAGTGAAAAGCTCTCGAACAGATCGATACCCAGTGCAGACTTTAACAAATACAATGCCAGTAGAGCGAGCATCCCCCCCGCAAGGACAAAGGTAGTTAGCAATACCGTTGTAGCATAGACTAACCATTTAGACTCACCTTGACGCTCTGCTGTACGACGATCACGCCCACTCAACAGCACGACATAGTAGCGCTTGCCAAACCAAGGAAAGCTTTTACGGATATCAACGGAATGTTTTGCGACTAAGCCAACTTGATTAACTGCTTTTTCAATAGCTTGCCTTTGTTCTTCACTCAAGCTTTGTTGCGTTTCTTGCTGTAAAACTCGGTAAAATTGAGTCACTGCCCGGCTCTTATTAGGCTCATCCGTATCATTGTTTTTATTAAGACGATTAGTCACGCTTGCTTCCCAACATGTTATTGTAAACATCCACCGTTTGATCAGCGATTTTATGCCAGTCATATCGTTCTAAAAAGTGTTGATAGTCTTGTAGAGGCATCACACTCCTTTTATTTATTGCCTGTGATAATTCATCTATATTTTTGACTGGGTAATAGCAATCAGATTCAAGTCCAACCTCACTGTTTGGCGCAATATCGCTAACCACCACGGGTAAGGAATATGACATCGCTTCTAGCAGTGCAATAGGCAGCCCTTCATGATAAGAAGGCATTACGAATAGCTTAGCTTGAGAAAATACAACTTGTAGATCCTCCCCTTTGAGAAAACCGGTCAGTATCACGCCTGGGGTGTCTTTCGCTGCTTGTTTTAATGAGCGACTGTATTCACTTTCATGATCGGAATCTCCGATCAGTACGAGCGGCATATCAAGCTTGGATTTTGCGTAGGCTTGAAGAAGATCATGGAAGCCTTTTTCTTCAACAAAACGTCCTACCGCGACAATATATCCTCGCGCACTTAACTGGTAGCGCTCCAATATAGATGATACGACATCAACAGGCAGAGACTTAGCCGGGTTAACTCCATTATAAATAAGATGTGCATCATCTCTTTGATAAGATTGCTTAATAAGGTCATTAATCACCTCTGATATGACAATGACTTCATTGGCATATTTAACGGCAAAACGCTCACCGAGCTTCAAAACAATCTTTGCTAGCTTCCCCCATTTCTCACGCTGATAATCTGGACCATGATGGGTGAATACCACTTTCTTTCCAATCAAGCGTAACAGTGGCACGACTAACCCAGGGCCGATCGCATGAACATGCACCACATTCGAGCCATCCGTTAAGGTAGAAAATGCCGCAATAGTCGAGTGAACGATAGCTTCTAACGATGTCTTTTTCGGAGCCCACCGTGCTTTGGCCGCGACCCCTTTATAACTCCTCGTTTTATAAGCGACATAAGGAGAACGAGCGATAACCTCTACCTCAAATCCTTGCTTAACAATAAGAGGGTAAAGGTGCTGACAGTGAGTTTCGACTCCTCCTAATACATCAGGAATACCACGCGTCCCTAGTACGGTTACTTTCATGATTGCTCACCCAATAAATTTTGATACAAATCGACCAACTGCTGATGATGTGCTCTCAATGAATAGCGCGACTCTAAGCGTTGTCTTGCTTGTTCACCATAATACTTTGTAAGCTCTGGCCGTATCGCAAACTCATCCATCACATTGGCAAGATCATGGGCATTACCCGCTTCAAATAAACGCCCCTCTTTTCCATCTCGAACTTGCTCAGGGATACCTCCAATATTTGCACCGATAATAGGCTTCCCGTACGACATAGCTTCAAGCACTGACATAGAACAGTTTTCATAGCATTCCGAAGGGACAATAACTGCACTAGCTTGTTTTATGAGTAAATGTAAATCCGGTCCCGTTTTAAAACCTAGCCACTCGACCTTACTCTGTTTCCCTGATAGGGAGTCTGCAAGTGGTCCTGTACCGGCTATTTTTAATGGTATAGATTGGTTAGACAACTCGTAAGCCGCTACCATTGTCGCCACGCCTTTTTCCTGACTCAACCGCCCTAAATATAAAAAATATCGATGATCTGCCACATCTTGCTGATCAACGTTCTCGTCAATGCCATTCACTATGACCTCAATTCTATTATTAGGGAGCTTACGACGAATGATATTGGCTAAAAACTGACTAGGTGAAACTATCACATCCAGTGATTGATAGTTCTGAGCAAGCGATTGATACAACGCCTCCACAACAAGCAAGCCACTTTTAAACCATGATCCTTGTTGGCAGCGATATCTTAAAGCGTTAAAAACACTTCCTTGTAAACACGCTTCACAGGTGTGTCCATCACGATACATAGTATAGCTAGGACAGGCTATTTTAGTATCATGAGCGGTGAGCACCGTTTTACATCCGGCTTGCTTAGCAACCTTGATAATTGAGGGAGTTAGCTGGTGATAAATGTTGTGAAAGTGAACGATATCGGGTTGCTCAGTAGTAATCAACTCAGAAAGCTTTTCACACGCTTCTGCGTTATGTACAAACCGCATTGCCGTTTTCAACGCGCTGAGTAAAGTAGCATTGGCGTGATAATCCACATTATCGACGAAACTAGCACTGTAATCAGATACCAAGTTGTCATTGTGAGCCATTGAAAAGTCGATAACCGAAAACCCTCGATCCATCAACATTTCTCTTTCTTGAAAAAAGACCGTTTCAGCGCCCCCCTTTAAGAAAAAAAACTTATTCACCACCAATACTTTCATGACACATCTCGCTCTAACACTTTATGTGACGGTGGTTGATTTGGGTCTTTAATGGGCAACAACAAACCATTTACCAATCCGGCTGAAAATACGGTCAAATTAATAATGCTCTGCGCACCGTCCTTTATTGAGCGGTTTTTAAACGCTTTAGCAGCAAAGAAAAGCATCAATGGCAACAGGCTAATGGTCAACAACGAAACATTACCCACCAGCAAGGCCAAAATTAACCAAGCAAGATAGCAAGCAAAGATCAACTCATTACGCACCACACTCACAGCTTTTCGAAAGTACGCTTTACCAAACGCGCTCTTTAGCAATTCGCCTGACGCAAACAAATAACCACGATTCCATCGGTAGCGCAGTAACGTTAACGTCGGCATATCATAAGAAGTATGATGGAAAAACGGGGTATCCAAACGATGCAATTTGTAACCAGCATGTTCGAGTCTCATACCAAGCTCGGCCTCTTCATAGGCATGCAATGTGCGATGTGTAAGATAACCTATATCATTGATTGCACTCGCCCGATACAGCCCTCCCCCGGCTAAATGACTACAATCACCAGTAGGGTATATTTTGTGATGCCTTTGTTGGCGAGATTTAAATTCGTAGCTATTCGCTTCATCCATTTCAACCGCCCCCGCCACAGCGGCGTAAGCCGGCTCTTTTTCCAGAAATGCTATCGCCGCATCAATGAACCCGTCTTGTAAACGCATGTCACCATCCAATAACAATAGATAGTCACCAGTGCTGTATAAATAGCCAAGTTGATGGCCTACGCCGCAGCAACGATCATTAGCGTTGATTAACGTCACGACTTTAGCGCCATTCTCTAACGCAATTTTTTGCGTATCATCATCAGATAAGCTATCGGCAACAATGACATCATATTGATAATTCTTTAGCTGACTTTGAACGCTTTTAATCGTTGCAGCAATACCACCTTGTTCATTGAGTGTTTTTATAATCACGGTGATTCTAGGTAAAGAACTCATAACCTTGCCCCCGATTGAATAACAGTCTTGCGTATGATTAGACTTCCGCCAAGTGAAAAATAGAAAAGGAACTGCAACATAGGCACCAACATTAAAATTTGGCTGTAAGGTAAGCTTAATAAACCTGCAAAACTAAATGCAATAAACGCAGGTTGCCAAGAGAGCAATTGAATGTCTTGCATCGATAACTGCTCACGTTTTAGCACTTCCTTGGGCATTGACACCTTTAGCGCCAATAAAATTGGACATAAAAATAGGACTAACCCAACGACACCAAATTCCCACAACATCATGCTTAGTGACGTAGAATCTAGGAGGACATTAAATATTTGATTCAAGAAACCTGGAGCTACCGAACTACCGTGGTTGGTTGCATTTAACCCATAACCAAACCACACGTTAGACCATCCATAAAGCTGACTATTATCCAACCAGAAAAATAGCGTGGTCATCCGCCCTAATTCTCCCGTTGGTAAGATGTAATTTGAGTCATATATATACTCTAAAGAATCCCAAAACACCTTTAAAGCACTGTGGTCAGGGTCGGTATCAAAAGCGCTTGCGTAAGAGGCAGCAAGGACAACTATTGCCAATAAAACTAACAATCCCATGGTACAAACCATAAGAAGCACTTTCTTAATATCCTTTTGCCTAACGCCGTAAACATAACTAGGGCACAGCCAAACAAATATTAAAAGTATAGGAGCAAGCAAAATGACGAACTTAACTTCACCAAGAACGCACAAAATAAACGCGGCAACAATATGCAGTATCATGTTAAGCCGACTAACTACACCATGCCTAAATTCAGACAATTTAAGGAGCATGACAAGTAAACAGAATAACCCTAATGCTGCCGTGTTTCCCCCGCCCATAGGGTCACCACCGAAAGTCCCTACCACAGAGTCCCACTTTTCAAATTCACCTTTCAAAGCGACACGTTGTGGGACAACAACTAAAATCTGATACAAGATAACTGGGAATTGTAGATAGAAAATCCAATATAGCATCTGCACCACGCGGTAAAGCTGCGACTCTCGGATAAACCCCAATAGTAAGCATAGAAAAATAAGCGACAATGCAAGTTCGTTCTTCCAACCTACAATGGTCACCGTCAGCCCATTTTGTAGAACTGTCGACGCTAAGATCAACGTATAGGCCCCCACCAACAACAATGTGAGTACTGTTTCTATATTATCTAACTTAACCGCTTCATAATTGGTTTGCATCAATAGCAACAAAACCATCGCAAAGGCAGCAACAAATGGCAGCCAAAGCACTGCGCCGACACCAGTCAGATACTGTACTAGCCCACAAGCAACTAACGTTACAAACGTGTATACCTGCAAAAACAGACCATTATTTATCTTCAAGTAACCTCCATCGTTCGACGAAGTCGCACAGCCGTTTTATTCACTTCAAAATAAATAAACAGGTATCGAATAGAAGACAGTAGGGCGAAGGCAATAACCGAGTATGCATAATCACTTATAAAAAATGGCAGCGCACCAAAAGCCAATACCACCACCATAAGTTGCTCAAGCTGAATGCGAAGGAAATACTTGGGAGAGCCATAAACCAACTCAAGAACGGTCAATGGGCACACCGCTAGCGCCATAAACAAATACGGTAGCATATAGCGAGAAGTTGGCACTGAAGCGACCCATTCAGCGCTAAACCCTAATTGCATCACTATGGGGTAGAAAATGAAAACTCCAAGCACCGCCGTAGTCCCCATAGCAAAGAGTAACCGGCGCACCTTGGAAAATTCAGCGTAATTAAACTGATTGCGTCTAAAGTCGACAGACCAAGTGGAAAAAATAGAGTTTCTTACAGCGTTACCAATGATAACAATAGGCGCTAAGCAAAATCGGCTAACTACGGCGTAATAACCGGCTACAACAGGACTGAACCACACGTTAATAAGGATAACGGGTAAATTATTATTCACCATCGCCAAAATCTCAGCGCTCCCAACTTTGACAATATGATGTTTGTGCTTACGGAAAAACAGTGACAAGGATGAAAGCGAGAATTGCTGTAGATTCATCACGTTTCTTGGTAGAGAGTAACCAATACATAGCAACATACACACTAGCAACGATGCTCCCCAAGCCCAATAGAATGCACTCAAGTCTTCACTGACAGCAATAAGTAACAACACTAACATCGAAATCGATGTTCGCTGTAAAGCTAGTGACTTCATTTTTTGAACTCTCAGCAGTAGATTCTCAGAGATCAAAACCCATGCATGTGCCAACGTTAACATCAGAGTTTGAAGAATGGGACGGTCAAACAAACATGCAATGCCCATAGAATAAATGACCGACGCACAAACACTAAATAACAAGCAAAAAGAGACATTTTGCCCTAGCTCGTTACTCTGTTGTTTTGGCAATAGCAGCTGTGATGCAAACGTACAAACTTGTGCTCCGATTAAGGCAATACTGTACGTTAACGCGTATGAGCCGACTTCCGACATCCCGTACCAATGCGAAATCAACCATATCGAACCAGCCCCAATTAACTGAGACAATATCGATGATGTCGCAATAGTGGAAATGCTTTTAAGCAAGCTCACTAAGAGCCCTCGATATTGAGTAAATCCATACTACCTTGAGCAATAAAACGCAGAGACTCTTCACCCACAACTCGGTCATCACTCACTTGATTGAGTACTCCAAAAGCTCGCTGGTCCAACAACGGCGACAACTTATTTAGTTGATGCTTTATTTCATTCGCCGTATGTTGATCAGATTTGACCACGACAATCAAGCTATCCAAAAAGCGCAATAGGAGCTGTGCATCCTTACTATCATTCAGAGCTGGAAGCTTTATGATGACAGATTCAAAACGCTGACAAAGTGCCAACAATGCAGATTCACATTCTGGGCGAGCAAAAAAAGTTAATGGTGATTCAGCCAGGGTACCAGGGGCGATATAAGACAATCCCTGTGATATTGGCATAATGACTTGCTCAATATCGAGTTGTAGTGCTTCTTGTAATGATGAAGACTTGTTTTCATCACCTATTTGTACCGAACTCAATTGGCTAAACACCAAATGACTAAACCCAGCAATTTCTTCCTGTACGTTAAACTTAGGGGAACTGCAGTGACTGTCCGCAACAATATCTCTTGTAAATTCGCCTTCTCCACGATAATCCAAATCAAGCAGTAAAGTTGGTTTCACTTCACTGACCGCAGCAGCTAATAATAACGCCGTCGTCGTTGCACCTTCTTGTCGGTATGACGATACGACACCGACAAACTGACTACTTGGGCGAGCTAAAGATAATGCGGTATAAGCGCCATTTCCGATCTCGTTGGCATATTGGTTGGAACGAATTTGCTTACCTAACATCCATGTCGACATCGGTTCACTTGTAAATGAAGGCATGTCAGTTAGTGGAATTAATCCAAGCTTTGCTTCCAGCTGTGCAAGAGTTGTTATTGTTTGCTTTGTGGCTGCTCGAATAATGACAACCAAAGCACTAACTAGCATTGTCATAATACTTATCATCACGACTAACAATGGCTTGTTGGGTTTCGCTGGACGCTCACTAGCCACCGCGGGATCATAAATTCGTGCATCTTGCTCTCTATACGTCGTATTAAGAGTATGCTCAGTAGTACGCAGATAAAGCTGCTCATACAGCGATTGCTTTTGAGTAAGATCTGCCATCAAGCCATCATAATGATCACGCTTATCTGCAAGTGCAAAGAAGTCTTTTTTATGCAGAGCTAAGAGCGCTTTATAATGATTTTCTTTGATAAGTTCTGCTTGATATTTTTGCTGAAGCCCTAATTTTAGCTCATCAAGCAGGCGTACAGTTTGCTTGTGAATCACCTCAATTTCAGCATTGGCCTCAAGAACTTTAAGGTGTTTAGGTCCATATCGTCGATTAAGATCTGATAATTTCCGTTTTGCTTGTATAAGTGCAATTCTAAGATCTTGTAGCTGAGGGTGGGAGGAGAAGTCAGGCAACGAGGTGAGAGTCCCTGTATCACCTTTCATATATTGGCTCACCAATTCATAATTAGCTTGAGCAGCTAAGCGCCTCTCTTTTGCATCCGCCAATTTATTGGTAATAATCCCAAGTTCTTCTGTTTCAAAACCATCAACACCTCGGAAGGTCAGTAACCCCTCGCTTTGCAAAAATGCGTCTATTTCTTTCTTTTGCTGACTAATTTGTTGTTTGAGTACACCTAGCTGTTGCGTATTCCATCGTTTAGCTTGCTGGGTTTTAGCAATTTTTTGCTCCACCGTATAATCAATAAAAGCTTGTGCCACTGCATTTGCGATTGTTGAAGCTTGTTGTGCGTTCGTAGATTCATAAGACACATAAACTAATTGAGTTAAGCGGACTGAAGTAAATGTTAGGTGTCGCTTCAACTCTTTAACCGCATGGTTAATGCGTAGCTCTCGAGGCAGTGTCCAATCGCCATTGCCAGTTAACGTTGAACCATTAAACTCTTCATTTTGTTGCAGTTCTAACGCTTCAACAGCTTTAACCAACACGACTCTAGATTGCATTAGGTTAAATTGCGTTTCATAGTACTGTGAGCGAGCAGAGTCATAATCTTCGATCGGATCAACCGGAGAGACATTGTCCGATTGCGCTTTAATCAATACTGTCGCAGTCGAGACATACTTAGCCGTCATCGACCAAATCACTGGCAGGCTTAACCCCGTTACAACTACTGTAACCAGCAATAGCTTAAGCCCATGAATTTTCAGAGCAGCCAAAAACGGTGCAAAGTTAACATTACTTTCTAAAGGTTTACCACGTTCTACCATTACTTTTATCACCTTAGAAAAAGCTCTTCTCAACAATAACAACATCGCCGGGATAGACAGAGTGTGTCATCTCGACTTTTTTTATCATTTCTTTTTTCCCTGAAGGGCGAATGTTAATATCACCTCTATCAGCCCGATCAGTGAAGCCACCGGCCATAGCAATCGCTTGTTCTACAGTAAGTTGGGGCTCATATTCGTAGCCATTAGGGTTTTCAACTTCCCCAAGAAGGTAAAATTTACGGAACCCTTCCATAGTAACGGTCACCATTGGCGAGCGAATAAACCCAGCTTTCAAACGAGTTTCAATATCATGCTCTATCGAGTCTGTCGTTTGTCCTGAGAGCTGTACTCGACCTATATAAGGAAAATTAATATCACCACGCTTGCCTATCTTTAAAGACATCGACATTTCTTTCTCCCCATACACCCAGATTCGTATCTGGTCCCCTGGCCCCAAAAGGTACTCTCGAGTCTCACTGTTAGCCGGATGATGGCTATTTTCAAGAGTCATGGAAGTAGTATTTTTCACTTCTTTTTCAGGTGCTATCGTGTTTGCGGCTGCAGCAAAACTAATACAGCCCATCAACACACAGTAACCTAATAACAGTAGCTTTATTTTTTTCATCTCTAGATCTGTACCTTTAGTGCCAATCCAATTGTGTTTTTGTCATAGCCAAGTTTACGACTCACCGAGGATTGGGAGTTATCTCCGATGAAAAACACGACTTCATCCTCGCTCGAACGTTTGCGGGCGAACTGATAGTTCAACTCAAGCCTAATAGAAGGCCGAAAATCATATCCTAACGTGACTGACGCAACGTCTAGATCATCCTTTCTATCATTCTGTTCTACCCGATAGTCATCGACTTCTCTTCCATAATCAACCGTAGTACTTAACCTCTCGACCCACCAATGATGTTCCCACGATAGACCGACCTTAGTGTTAAGAATATAACCACCTTCTTCCGTTGGGTCTTTGACTCTACGCCAACCATATAAAGACCACTTCGAATGCTTGAGTGGTTGCCAGTTAATATTGGCGTCCCAATTTAAACCACTGAACGATTGTGCCTCTCTGTTATTCGGAAAACGCTTGTACAACCAAGCTAAATCAGTCTCTATTAACAGCTTTCCCGTTCTTTGGGACTTCAAACCGATAAGCGCATAATGTTCACTCGAATCCTTAGCCGAATTCGCTTCATAGCTTCGTAGGTTACTAATTAGACTGTATCGAAAACGAGTCCGCGATGAATACTGGTCGAACAATTCAGCAGTTATAGTATTTTCGTTCCATTCCTGCTCCTTTATATAATGGTAGAAGTCACTAGATGCGCTTTGAACTTCGTCCAACTCATCAAACGCTATATCTTTAACCTGCCACGCAAGGTCTAATTTCCCCCGCCCCTCAGGCGCACCATAGCTATATCGTATCTCACTATTTAAGAACCGGTTTTGTAACGGTGTATTCACTCCAAAAGACGTAAACTGAGTAGGATTGAAACCTTCCGTTAGCTCTGTCCCCCGTTCTTCATGCCCCCAATCTTGCTGGATAAACCAATCAAGACCGTGCTTAAGCCCGAACCTCAACGAAGATCGAAACATTAAAAAATGGTCGGTGTAATCATCATCGCTTGCACTGTCGTAGCGTGAATAATCACCAGAATACACCAACACATAGCGGTCCTCTCCACGCTCGCCTACTGCACGCAAGTACGGTGTTAATTTGGTGTAAGCTGATGCAATCTCGTTCATAGGGTTAACTTGGTATGTCACATTTGAATCCTGACCATACTCAGCGCCAACTTCTGACTGGACATCGATACCCGCTACTGAGATATGCGACTTGGGAGTAAGCTCTGCATGACAAACTTGGCTAACAAAACCAAATAAAACTACAGCGCTGATACTTAGTAGGCTAGTACGCCTTTTCACTAACAAACCCTTTAAATACCGTTAGAAACACTATTTTAATGTCCAACCAAAGCGACCAGCTCTGTAAGTAAACGATGTCATACTGAACCCGTTTACTCATTTTATCGACGGTTTCTGTCTCTCCACGATAGCCATTAATTTGTGCCCAACCTGTTATACCTGGCTTGATTTTGTGTCTAATCATATAGTTAGAGACAATCTTTCGATATTGCTCATTGTGAGCAACTGCATGAGGTCTTGGCCCTACGATAGACATTGAACCTTGTAAGACATTAAAGAATTGAGGAAGCTCATCTAAAGATGTTCGGCGAATAAACGCACCAAACTTTGTCACTCTTGGGTCTGAATGCGTTGCTTGTTTAAAATCGTCCCCGTTCTCCATCACATTCATAGAGCGAAATTTCCATACCTTGATCTTTTTTCCACCCAGACCATAACGATCTTGTTTAAACAAGATGGGACCTTTAGAACTGAGTTTGACTCCGATTGCCACAGCACAAAGAACAGGCGTAATAAGCAACAAAATGAGGCTAGCTAAGACAATATCTTCGATACGCTTGATCACTCCACCTATCCCATCAAATGGAGTACCAAAGATACTTAACGTTTGTACATTACCAACAGACTTGAATTGGGATGCTGATAGGTTATAGCTATACAGATCGGGAACCATAAAAGTATCGACGGTAGTATCAGATAAAAGTGTCAGACAACGAGTGATTCGCTCTTTTGCAATCATAGGTAACGCAATGTAAACCTCATCAATCTGGTTGTGTTGCGCTTGTTCTATCAAAATATCTACAGTGCCAACATAACGAGATTTAATCATATATCCAAACCGTTCTTCCTTACGGTCGTCATACAGTTCAATCTCTATGTCCTGGCTCCTATAATAAATCAGCAATTGCTTCTCCAAAGCAATTGCTGCTGGTGATAGCCCGACAATCGCTATTCTCTTTACCTTTTTGTACTTTTTAAAACACGAACGATAGATCGTAAAAGCAATAACTCGAATTAGAATGGTTGATAACATAGCGCTAGCAAACCAGATATAATACAAGCCATTGTTAAAGTGACTTATTTGACTTCCGACTAAGTCTTCTACGTTATATTTTACGATCTCCATTGCGATCAAAGTAAAGAAGGCTGTCGCAACAATTCGAACAATTGAAGAATCGAGGCGCCGACGTACATGAACACGATATAAATGACAATACTCGCCGAATAACAAAAAGAATGTCGCGACAAAAAACGCCGCTGCCACATCGATTGCGGTTTCATCAACAAATACCGTATTGACAATAACTGCTAAAGACAGATTTATTAGTAAAAAGTCTGTGGCTTTAAATAATGGTGCGTAGCCGTCTTCTGCAATTTTCAGAGCTTGTTTTGTATTCATAAACAAAAAAGACACCTCGAGACATATCGTTAACTGTATTCATTTGATATTAGCCAATTTCTCTCCAATTTATGTGACTTAAACATAAATCTACGAGTTGCCCGCATAGAAGTATAGTAAACACGCTCCAGTCTTATTAAAGATATAGATGTTCATATTTAACTTTTATCAAACTCTCTCTCAGTAAAGGGTACACTATGCACCATAGCCATTAAAGAGCACCTTCAGTCGTATATTGGTTTTATTCGCGCGATCTAAGAAAATTGACAATCTACTAACTAAAACTTTGAAGAATTTCGCGAGATATAATCTTAAGAATATCAATAGACCATTAATTTATAT
>NZ_JBFRTR010000069.1:0-15619 GCF_041474215.1 Vibrio sp. 10N.222.52.C12 | reverse complement strand
ACTCGTTACTCGTTACTCGCTACTCGCTACTCGCTTAGTGCGGATCTTCCGACCAACCATCGCTATCTGACATATCTGGTGCGCCAGCGATGCTGTTCTCTTCGTCTGCCCATTCACCGAAATCAATCATCTGACATTGCTTGCTGCAAAACGGGCGGTGCGGGCTTTGTTCGCCCCATTCAACGTCAGCATTACATTGAGGGCATTTAACGATGGTGATTTTCTTCGACATAGTGATTCTTAATTTGAAGGTGTAATAATAGTGAGTTTAGGCTCGAGTGAGGACTCAAGCCAAACTATAAAAGGAAATTAATTAGGTGCAGATTGCCAATTCAAATTCGATGTCTTGAGTACAGGCTTGCCCAGTTTCAAAGCTCATGAACTTAACAGCAAAGCGGTTCTTGTGACCGGAGATCATCGGGTAGGCACCGTATTGCATCGGAATAGAAAGACGAAGGATATTCGCTTCATCGGCATCGCTCTGGAAGAAGCCAGCACGAGCGATTTGCTCTTTGAAGTGACCCGTCTCTCTGGTGAGCTTCAACCACAGTGTTAGCGCTTCATACAGAGGCTGTAGGCTATCCATCCAAGCTTTGGCATCTCGCATTCTCTTATCGAGAGGAAGGTGCAGCCAATAATGCAGTGCGGGCAGATCAAAGCAGCATGAACCACCTGGAAGATTAAAGCGTTGGCGAATGGCACTTAGGAAGCGGTCTTCTTTAAGTGACTGGCCAAAACGCTCTGCCTGCATCAGATCACGATAGATGTTACCAATGTCATTAAGTAGTGATGTCAGCATCTCTTGATCGACACCTTCAACATCCAACCAACTTTTGTAGGTTACACGTTGCTTCTCAATATCTTTTGCGAGTTCGCTCTTGAGTTGGATCTGTTCGAAGATTTCAATCAGATCAAAGATGGAACGGAAAAAGAGTTGATACTGTTGAGCATCGGAAAATGTAGAAGACAAGTGTAGCTGCCTCAAGAGTGATTCGACTCTTAAGTAGATGCGTGTTTTCTCATTTAGAGGATGTTCAAATTTATGGGTGATCATCGAGCAAACCTTCATTCAACATAGTTCTATTCTGACCCATCTACTGTACTGATTGCCAGATACTTTTGATGTAAATCTGTGATTTGAGGCAAAAGTTCTTGGTTTTTAGTATGGTTTTTAATCACGTCATCTGCAACCGCTAAGCGCTGTTCTCTTGAAGCTTGTGATTTTAAAATTGCGGCAACCTGTTCCTTCGAAACATTGTCACGACTCATTGTGCGTTCTATTTGCACTTCTGTAGGCACATCAACGATTAAAACGCGATCGGCCATGCCTTGCATTTGGTTTTCAACCAATAGCGGTGCGACTAATAAAGCATAAGGGGATGTGACTTTAGACAGGTCACTGTCAATTTTGTCGCGGATCATGGGATGAAGAAGATCATTGAGCCATTGTTTTTCGGTGGGATCAGAGAAGATTACTTCGCGCAGTTTAGCTCGGTTTAGCATGCCATCTTCAAGCAATATGTCTTCGCCAAAATGAGCGGCGATCTGTTTTAGGCCTTCGCTGCCCAATGCCACTACTTCGCGTGCCACGATATCAGCATCGACAATATCAATATTGAAATGCTGATTGAATAGGTTGGCTACCGTGGTTTTGCCACTGGCGATACCACCACTTAATCCGATAATGATTGCCATGATTAAATCCCTAGCACAGAAGTGAAATACCAACCCATGATGTCATTGCCCCACAATAGGCTTACCCAACCAGCTATCGCGAGGTAAGGACCAAATGGGAAGGCTTTATCGATGCCTTGCTGTTTCAGGCGAAGTTGAATCAAACCAAACACAAGGCCGACCAGCGAAGATAAAAGGATGATCATCGGTAGGTGTTGCCAGCCAAGCCATGCACCAAGCGCAGCCAGAAGTTTGAAATCGCCGTAACCCATGCCTTCTTTGCCTGTCAGTAGTTTGAACAACCAATAAACAGACCATAAAGCGAGGTAACCAGCCATTGCGCCAACCACGGAATCTTGCAGCGATACTGGGCCGATATTAAACAGTGCTAATGCGATACCGGACCATACCAAAGGCAAGGTGATTTGATCAGGCAACAACATGGTATCGAGATCGATAAAGGTCGCGGTAATCAGTGCGAAGGTGAAAAGAATCAAAGCAATGGCGTAGTAACTGAAACCAAAGTGGCTAGCAACCATTGTGCAAAGTATTGCTGTAAGCAGTTCGACCAAAGGGTAGCGAGCACTGATTGGATTAGCGCAGCTGTGGCACTTACCCTTTAAGAGCAACCAGCTTAACACTGGGATATTGTCGACGATTCTTAATTGGGTTTTGCATTTCGGGCAGGTTGAACGAGGAATGCTGAGATTGAACTTTCCCTCTGGCGCTGGAATTTTATATTGAGAGAAATATTCCGAGCACTCTTGTTGCCACTCTCGCTCCATCATAATCGGTAAGCGGTGTATGACTACATTGAGGAAGCTGCCGATAAGAAGGCTAAAAATGAAAGCTAATACGGGGAATAGCCAAGGATAGTAGTGAAATACTTCCATAGTGTCCTTTACCACTTGATCTATATGAGCAGAAGTTTGCTACTCATGGGTGTTAAGTTGCTTTTGGCTATCCTAACACACTCATAAGATTAAAGATCGGTAAGTACATCGCAACCACAAGCCCGCCAACAACCGTTCCCAAAAATACGATGATCAATGGTTCTAAAATTTTGCCTAAATTGTCGACGGTGTTGTCTACTTCAAACTCGTAAATGGAAGCGACTTTATTGAGCATATCATCAAGGTTGCCCGACTCTTCACCAATCATCACCATCTGCAACACCATTTCAGGGAAGGCATTGGTATTGCGCATCGCGATATACATCGGCATGCCTGCTGCGGTTTCTCGGTGAACCTCAATGATTGCTGATTCATAATGTAGGTTGCCTGCGGTTTTGGCTGTGGTTTTTAGGCTCATTAAAATAGGAATACCGGAACTAAAGCTTGTTGATAAGGTTCGGCTGAATTTGGCTATTGAGGCTTTCGCTAATACGCCACCGAGAACAGGGAAACGCAATCCTAGCCGACTGACAGACAGTCTGAACGAGTGGGAGCGCTGGCACAGTTGATGGACCAATAGCGCGAGCAAGCCAATGCCCACAGCAGTATAAAAACTGTAAGCCTGCATCCAATGTGACAGATAGAGTACCTGCTGAGTAAACCAAGGGAGATCGGCACCAAACCCTGAAAACATCGATTCAAATTCGGGAATAACCATGGTCAGCATTAGGTAAGAGACAGTCAGTGCAACAATGATCACCATCGCTGGGTAAATAAGTGCTTTTATAACCTTAGACTTTAGCTGTTCACTCTTTTCTCGATAAGTTGCCAAGCGTTCGAATACTTGCGCGAGATTACCGGAAAGTTCGCCCGTTGCGACTAAGTCGGTATACAGATCATCAAAGTGACGACTTGCGGTTCGCATCGCTTTTGAGATTGGCGTTCCGGCTTCTACACCTTTGCAGATATGCGATAGAATCGATTTCATTTCAGCTTTGCGGTGATTGTCCGACACCAACTTGATGGCTTGTACGATAGGCACACCAGTGGCCAGCATGGTAGCAAGCTGCCGAGTCAAAATAGTGATGTCTTTGGCTTTTACTCTATGGGTTAAACGAGTGACGGCTGAAATACTTTTCTTTTTGATTTTCTTAATCTGAATATGCTGTTCTTTGAGCTTTTCTCGTACTTCCAATTCGGTGAGCGCTAACGTTTGCCCAGACACTTTCTTGCCTGAGCTGTTAATGCCTTTCCAGTGATAGCTTTTTAATTGTGATTGTTTGGACTTGCTACTCATTGGTGCTCCATTGGTTTATATGTACAGAACACGTTGCAGCTCTTGATAGCTGGTGGTGCCTTCAAGCAATTTATCTAGCCCCGACTCTTGCAGAGTTCTCATGCCTTCTCGGCGAGCCAAGTTTTCAATGGCCAACGCGTTCGGTTTGTCGATCAGGCTGCTTTTCAGTTGATCGCTAAACGGCATCACTTCATAGATACCCACTCGCCCCGAATAACCCTGGTTGCACTCATTGCAACCTTTAGGACTCGCTTTGTAGATGGTTTGGCTGTTAGGAATGGAGTGACGCAGGAATATGTCTGGCGAGTCGTCATTTTCTTTGCAGTGGTTGCATAATCGTCTTGCCAGTCGTTGGGCGATAATCAAACTCAATGATGAAGCGAGGTTAAAGGGTTCTATACCCATATGTGCGAGTCGGGTGACGGTTTCTGCGGCGGAATTCGTGTGCAGTGTCGAAAGTACTAAGTGACCCGTTTGCGATGCTTTGATCGCGATTTCTGCCGTTTCCAAGTCGCGGATCTCTCCAACCATCACCACATCAGGGTCTTGTCGTAAAAATGATCGCAGAGCTTCCGCAAATCCAAAGCCGATCTTAGGCGTCACTTGTACCTGATTGATACCACATAGGTTAATTTCCACCGGATCTTCGGCTGTTGATATGTTGCGTTCAGTTGTGTTGAGCACTCGAAGGCCAGTATATAGGGAGACGGTTTTTCCGCTGCCGGTTGGGCCTGTCATTAAGATCATCCCTTGTGGGCGTTTCAGGGCATTGAGGTAGAGTGCTTTTTGATCTTCGCTGTAACCTAACTTATCGATATCTAGATTGGCCGCGCTGCTATCAAGCAGTCGAAGAACGATCTTTTCACCCCACAAGGTCGGCAAAGTTGATACACGCATATCTATCGCGAGTTCGTCGTTCAAGCGTAACTTAATACGACCGTCTTGAGGCAAGCGGCGTTCAGCGATATCAAGCTTGGCGAGGATCTTTAAGCGAGCTGATAGACGACGACTTAAGTGAGAGGCGGGTTGCTGTATTTCAACAAGGATGCCATCACAACGAAGGCGTACACGGTAGTGTTCTTCGTAGGGCTCAAAATGGATATCTGATGCACCTTTACGTACTGCATCGACCAATATCTGATTGATAAAACGGCTAACGGGGGAGTCGTCCTGGCTGAGGTCTTCAATCGAAGTCATCTCATCGTCGGAGACTTCAACAAGGTTGGCAAGTTCGTCTTGGGTGATCTCTTTACGCTTGGAGTCTTGCCCTGAAATAGAGCGGCCATACAACTTTCGTATTGCGCCTTCTAATTCAGAGTAGTTGGCAACAACGAGTTCTATCTGCAATCCAGTCGCGAATCGGAAATCATCTTCTGCTTGTAAATCGGTCGGGTCGGCAGAGGCGAGAGTAAGAGTCGAGCTAGAGACTGAAATCGGGATCGCGTGATATTTGGTGATCAGCTCGCGAAGCCCTAATTGGTCACACAAGACTTCATAGTTAACATTGGTAAGCTGAACTAACGGCAAACCGAAAATGGCTTGAATATTATGTGCGAGACTCTCGCTGGTGAAGAAATCAAGAACGAGCAAAGCTTCAGGTGTAGATACACCTGAAGCATGTATGTGTTCCGCAACGGCTTGTTCCTGAGTCAGGCTAAGTAAATCAGCCTGACGGAGAACTGTTGGGAGGTTTGTGAGCATTTATTACTGACAATTCTTTGGAAGTACACTATCTTTCAAATCACTAGAAGAACAGCTCCATGAGCCAGTTGAAGTACGAGTTAATACAAAAGTTTTTCCAGAAACTAAAGTACTGACACCGTCACTTGCAGATGTTCCAAAAGTAAAACTAATAGAACCGGTATTTGCTGCAGCACTAGTGAACGATGGTGTTCCTAGTGACATTGTAGGAATCCCCAGATCATCAGTATCTTGTCCTGGTGTACCATCAGGGAACATTCCATTTTCTACTGTATAAGCCTCTACATTCGTTTTTGCACCAGTCAATGTTGACAATGCTGAAGCAACTTCGCTTTTCGCAACATATTTTTGATATTGAGGCATAGCTATTGCGGAAAGTACCCCTATTACTGCCACTACGATCATCAATTCAATCAACGTAAAGCCTTTTTGGTTCGTTCTTTTGTTATTCATTGTTCTATTCCATTGTTTAGTTTATTTCAGTGCAGGCACTGGTTGATGGACAGAATAGAAGTCGGATTGGGGAAGTGGAATGAGATTCAGGTGCGGTCGCGAGCGGTTTGGTATTTATTGGTGTAGTGTTTCATATAGCAGGCAAAATTATGCGATCAGCTTAAATAACTGCTTGAAATACTGATAATTCAGGCAATAAAAAGGCACCGTTATCAACAGTGCCTTTACGGAAATTATTTATTATTCAGTCAATTACGCTTTGAATCTCATTGATAGGTCCATTGCTTTTAGGTGCTTAGTTAATGCGCCTACCGAGATGTAATCAACGCCTGTTTCAGCGAACTCAGCAATGGTATCTAGAGTCACGTTGCCAGAGTTTTCTAGTGCTGCACGTCCTGCGTTGATTTTCACAGCTTCGCGCATCATGTCTGTGGTGAAGTTATCTAGCATGATGATGTCTGCGCCAGCGCTGATCGCTTGCTCTAGCTCTTCTAGGCTCTCAGTTTCCACTTCTACAGGCTTACCCGGGTTTAGCTCTTTTGCTGTTGAAATAGCTTTCTCAATACCACCACAAGCGATGATGTGGTTTTCTTTGATTAGGTAAGCATCGAAAACCCCAATACGGTGGTTGAAACCGCCGCCACAAGCGACTGCGTATTTTAGTGCGCTGCGCAGGCCAGGTATCGTTTTACGAGTATCTAACAGGCGGCACTCTGTGTGTTTGATTTTGTCCGCGTAGGTAGCCGTCGTAGTCGCACAACCAGATAGCGTTTGAATGAAGTTCATTGCGTTGCGCTCACCCGTTAATAGCGCGCGTGCTGGACCTGTTAAGGTACAAAGTGTTTGGTTTGGTTCAACCTTGTCGCCATCTTCTACATTCCACTCGATAGTCACTTCACCGCCCAGTTGCTTAAACACTTCATCAGCCCAAGCTTTACCACAGAACACACCGTGCTCACGAGTAATGATGGTTGCGCTGTTGATTGCGTCTGCTGGGATTAGACTTGCTGTGATGTCAGCCGCTGGATCTAACGTGCCACCTAGGTCTTCTTTGATAGTCTCGGCTACTGCACGAGTGATCTCTAGAGGCAGTTGCTCTTTTAAGTAGTCAAGGCGTTGGTGGCTGTTATGTGTGTTTTTCATCGCAAATCTAATCTTGAAAGGGAGTGGGAATGGAATGATACTCTTGCTTAACTTCAAATTAAAGAGGCTAGCGCGACTGCTCTATGGGTAAGGTCACATCTTATTGTGCTAGCAGAAAAGAAAGTGAGACCAAGATGACGATCAGCTCCAACGGATGGTACGACAACGCTCGGCATGTTCCTTCCCCGTATTTTGATGCAAGGCCTAGTGCCGACGATATCTCTCTGCTGGTGGTTCACAACATTAGCTTGCCTCCGGGTCAATTTGGTGGGCCTTACATTGAACAGTTTTTTACGGGAAAACTCGACCCTGTCGAACATCCGTTTTTTAAGGTGATTCACCAAATGGGCGTTTCGGCGCATTGCTTGATTCGTCGTGATGGGGAAGTGGTGCAGTTCGTCTCTTTCTTAGACCGAGCTTGGCATGCGGGTCAATCGAGCTTCGCTGGCCGTGAAAGATGTAATGACTACTCTATTGGCATTGAACTGGAAGGCAGTGACTTTGTTGCTTATACCGAGCAGCAATACCAATCTTTGGCTCAATTAACGGAGACATTGGTGTCGAACTTCCCGCAGATTACGCGTCAGCGTATCACTGGCCATCAATACATCGCTCCGCTACGAAAGACTGACCCCGGTTTGGTTTTTGATTGGAAGAAATATCAAGGCCAACTGAGTTTCTAAATCCGAATTCACAACAAGACTCTGCTCATTGAAGGGCTCTAGATAATCAACGATGAGCATAATTGTTTGTGAATTTTTGTTGTGCTTTTGTAAAGGAAGTGGTCGGACGGGGAGCATCAATAAATCGAGAGTGTGACGAGCTTATCAAACACTCATTTATTAAAACTTATGAACAGAATTTCCACCCTAAATGTGCGCTTGGTTCGATTTTTAAACGAGTGACACTAATCTTTCTGAAACAATTCATTTTTATCCTGAAACTTTCTAGCACGAACACTCCCCAAAAGTATTACCCCTGTAAATGGTAAGACCAATTTGGTTGCTGTTTTAAATTTCATTTGTTAAATCATGGTTAATTCACGCTGTATTCTATGATGCAGGTCAATTTTAGGCTGGACAGTGGCGTTTTAATTATGTTAATTTCTGCCCAACTTAAAATTGGTATTACCAATTGTCAGCGAAGAAAAAGAAGAACAACAAACTATGGCTTATCAAAGGATTCGTCAGCCAAAACTCTCCGATGTTATCGAACAAGAGTTAGAAAGGTTGATAGTGGAAGGAACACTGGCTCCAGGGCAGCAGCTGCCGCCTGAGCGCGAACTGGCGAAACAGTTCGATGTGTCTCGTCCTTCGATCCGAGAAGCGATACAACGTTTAGAAGCAAAACGCTTGCTTACTCGCCGTCAAGGTGGAGGTACGTTTGTTAGCGAAAATATCTGGAAAAGCTTTTCAGATCCTTTGCTTAATTTGTTGTCGTCCCATTCTGAAACCCAACTAGACTTGTTGGAATCGCGTCATGCGATGGAAGGGATTTCGGCTTACTTCGCGGCATTGCGTGGAACCGATGAAGACTTTGCTCGTATTCAAGCCTGCCAAGAAAAAATTCACGGCGCGCAAGAAAAGGGTGATATTGAAGCCGAATCTGCAGCGGTGATGGCTTTTCTTATTGCTTTAACAGAGGCAGCGCACAATGTGGTGTTATTGCACATTGTTCGTAGCTTGGCTCCGTTACTCGAACAAAACGTCTTAGAAAATTTAAAGCTGTTGCATCGTCGTAAAGACGTTGTGGAGAAAGTGAGTATACATCGAGCTAATATCGTAGATGCGATCGTTTCTGGCCAGCCTGAGAAGGCGCGTGAAATGTCACACTCTCATTTAGCTTACATCGAAGAAACATTGCTGGATTTGACGAAGGAAGAGTCGCGCCGCGAACGTTCTCTACGTCGAATTCAACAGGGTAAATAGCCGTAATACTTCGGCTTTTTACGTGTTTAGTAGAATCCAACTAACAAAAAGGATAGATCGCCATGTCTGACATGAAGCATGACGTTGATGCTCTGGAAACTCAAGATTGGTTAGAAGCTCTTGAGTCAGTAGTACGTGAAGAAGGTGTAGAACGTGCACAGTTTTTACTAGAACAAGTTCTAGATAAAGCGCGTTTAGATGGTGTTGATATGGCTACAGGCATCAACACAAACTACATCAACACAATTCCAGCAGCACAAGAGCCAGCTTACCCTGGTGACGTAACTCTTGAGCGTCGTATTCGTTCGATTATTCGCTGGAACGCAATCATGATCGTATTGCGTGCTTCTAAGAAAGACCTAGACCTTGGTGGTCACATGGCTTCTTACCAGTCAGCAGCAGCGTTCTACGAAGTATGTTTCAACCACTTCTTCCGTGCTCCAAACGAGACAGACGGTGGCGATCTAGTTTACTACCAAGGTCACATCTCTCCAGGTATCTACTCTCGTGCATTCGTTGAAGGTCGTCTAACTGAAGAACAGCTAGATAACTTCCGTCAAGAAGTTGATGGTAAAGGTATCCCTTCTTACCCGCACCCGAAACTGATGCCTGAGTTCTGGCAGTTCCCGACAGTATCTATGGGTCTTGGCCCTATCTCTGCTATCTACCAAGCGCGCTTCCTTAAGTACCTTGACGGCCGTGGCCTGAAAGAAACTTCAGCGCAACGCGTATACGCGTTCCTAGGTGACGGTGAGATGGATGAGCCAGAATCACGTGGTGCTATCTCTTTCGCTGCGCGTGAGAAGCTAGACAACCTATGTTTCCTAATCAACTGTAACCTACAGCGTCTAGACGGCCCTGTAATGGGTAACGGTAGCATCATCCAAGAACTTGAAGGCCTATTCAAAGGTGCAGGTTGGAACGTTGTTAAAGTTATCTGGGGTAGCAACTGGGATTCTCTACTAGCTAAAGACACTACTGGTAAGCTTCTTCAACTAATGAACGAAACTATCGATGGTGACTACCAAACATTCAAATCTAAAGATGGCGCATACGTACGTGAGCACTTCTTTGGTAAGTACCCAGAAACAGCTGCACTAGTTGCAGACATGACTGATGACGAAATCTTCGCTCTTAAGCGTGGTGGTCACGATTCTTCTAAACTGTTTGCTGCATTCAACAATGCTAAAGAGACAAACGGTAAGCCAACTGTAATCCTAGCTAAGACTGTTAAAGGTTACGGCATGGGTGATGCAGCTGAAGGTAAGAACATTGCACACGGTGTTAAGAAAATGGACATGACTCATGTTCAACACCTACGTGATCGCCTAGGCCTAGAAGACATCCTTTCAGATGAGAAGATCGCTGAACTTCCTTACCTGAAATTGGAAGAAGGTACGCCTGAGTACGAATACATGCACGCTCGTCGTAACGCTCTACACGGTTACACACCTGCACGTCTTCCTAAGTTTACTCAAGAGTTCAAGGTTCCTGAGCTAGACGCATTCGCACCTCTACTAGGTGAACAGAAGCGTGATATCTCTACAACTATGGCTTATGTACGTACGCTAAACATCCTTCTTAAAGATAAGAACATTGGTAAGAACATCGTTCCTATCATCTGTGATGAAGCTCGTACATTCGGTATGGAAGGTCTATTCCGTCAGGTTGGTATCTACAACCCACACGGTCAAGAATACACACCTGAAGATAAAGGCATCGTTTCTTACTACAAAGAAGCAACGTCTGGTCAAGTTCTTCAAGAAGGTATCAACGAACTAGGTTCTATGGCTTCATGGGTTGCCGCTGCAACTTCATACAGCACAAACGATCTACCGATGATCCCGTTCTACATCTACTACTCAATGTTCGGTTTCCAACGTATTGGTGACATGGCATGGCTAGCAGGCGACCAACAAGCTCGTGGCTTCCTACTAGGTGCTACTGCAGGTCGTACAACACTGAACGGTGAAGGTCTACAGCACGAAGATGGTCACTCGCACATCCAAGCGAACACTATCCCTAACTGTATCTCTTACGACCCAACGTTCGCTTACGAGCTAGCGGTAATCATGCAAGACGGTATCCGTCGCATGTACGGTCCTGAGCAAGAGAACGTTTACTACTACCTAACAGTAATGAACGAGAACTACGCAATGCCAGCAATGCCAGAAGGCGCTGAAGAAGGCATCCGTAAAGGTATCTACAAGCTTGAATCTCACGCTGGTGCTAAGGGCAAAGTTCAACTAATGAGCTCTGGTACTATCATGAACGAAGCGCGTAAAGCGGCTGAAATTCTAAGCGAAGAGTACGGCGTAGCATCTGACGTATTCTCAGTAACGTCGTTCAACGAACTAACTCGTGACGGCCAAGCGGTAGAGCGTGACAACATGCTTCACCCAGAAGCTGAAGAGAAAGTACCGTACATCACGACTGTTCTTGGTAAAGAACCTGCAATCGCAGTGACTGACTACATGAAGAACTACGCTGAGCAAGTACGTGCGTACATGCCAACTGAGTCTTACAAAGTACTTGGTACAGATGGTTTCGGCCGCTCTGACAGCCGTGCAAACCTACGTCGTCACTTCGAAGTGAACGCTGGCTACATCGTAGTTGCAGCTCTAACTGAACTGGCTAAACGTGGTGACATCGAGAAATCTGTAGTTGTTGAAGCAATTGCTAAATTCGATATCGACACTGAAAAAACTAACCCGCAATACGCATAAGACTGGCATTAAGGTAGGTAAATACAATGACAATCGAAATTAATGTACCAGACATCGGTGCTGACGAGGTTGAAGTAACTGAGATTCTTGTAAACGTTGGCGACAAGGTTGAAGAAGAGCAGTCACTGATCACTGTTGAAGGCGACAAAGCTTCAATGGAAGTTCCTGCGTCTCAAGCGGGTATCGTTAAAGAAATCAAAGTAGCGGAAGGCGATTCTGTTTCTACTGGTTCTCTTATCATGATCTTTGAAGAGGCAGGCTCTCCTGCGGAAGGTGCTGCAGCAGCACCGGCTGCTCCAGCAGTTGAAGCGGCGGCACCAGTTGCAGCTGCTCCTGCAACGGCAGCTGAGCTTAAAGAAGTTCACGTTCCTGACATCGGCGGTGATGAAGTTGAAGTAACTGAAATCATGGTTGCTATCGGTGACGCAGTAGAAGAAGAGCAATCTCTTCTTACTGTTGAAGGTGACAAGGCTTCAATGGAAGTTCCTGCACCATTCGCTGGTATCGTTAAAGAAATCAAGATCGCTTCTGGTGATTCAGTTTCTACTGGTTCTCTAGTAATGATTTTCTCTGTAGAAACAGGTGAAGTAGCGGGCTCTGGCGCTCCAGTTGCAGCAGCTCCTGCTCCAGCGGCGGCACCAGTTGCAGCGGCTCCAGCAGCATCAGCTGAAAAAGAAGTAAACGTTCCTGATATCGGTGGTGACGAAGTAGAAGTTACTGAAATCATGGTAGCGGTTGGCGATACAGTAGAAGAAGAGCAATCTCTAATTACTGTTGAAGGCGACAAAGCTTCAATGGAAGTTCCTGCACCATTCGCTGGTACAGTAAAAGAGATTAAGATTGCAGCTGGCGACAAAGTGTCAACTGGCTCTCTAATCATGACTTTCGTCGTGGCCGGCACTCCGGTTGAAGGCGCAGCGCCTGCTCCTGTTGCAGCACCTGCACAAGCAGCAGCTCCAGCGGCGGCACCTGCTCCTAAAGCAGAAGCACCTGCAGCGGCTCCAGCAGCTGGCGACTTCCAAGAGAACGGTGACTACGCGCACGCTTCTCCAGTAGTTCGTCGTCTAGCTCGTGAATTTGGCGTTAACCTTTCTAAGGTTAAAGGTACTGGTCGTAAGAGCCGTATCCTTAAAGAAGACGTTCAGTCTTACGTTAAAGATGCACTTAAGCGTCTTGAGTCTGGTGCAGCTGCATCTGGCAAAGGCGGCGACGGTTCTGCACTTGGTCTACTACCATGGCCAAAAGTTGACTTCAGCAAGTTCGGCGAAACTGAAGTTCAGAAGCTTTCTAAGATTAAGAAGATCTCTGGTGCTAACCTGCACCGTAACTGGGTAATGATCCCTCACGTTACACAATGGGACAACGCAGACATCACTGAGCTAGAAGCATTCCGTAAAGAACAGAACGCAATCGAAGCGAAGAAAGACACTGGCATGAAGATCACTCCACTTGTGTTCATCATGAAAGCTGTTGCTAAAGCGCTAGAAGCATTCCCAGCGTTTAACTCTTCTCTTTCTGAAGATGGCGAAAGCATCATTCTTAAGAAGTACGTAAACGTGGGTATCGCTGTTGATACACCAAACGGTCTAGTTGTTCCTGTCTTCAAAGACGTGAACAAGAAAGGCATTTACGAGCTATCTGAAGAGCTAATGGCTGTTTCTAAGAAAGCACGTTCTGGTAAGCTAACAGCGGCAGACATGCAAGGCGGTTGTTTCACAATCTCTAGCCTTGGTGGTATTGGCGGCACTGCATTTACTCCAATCGTAAATGCTCCAGAAGTAGGTATCCTAGGTGTATCTAAGTCTGAAATTAAGCCAGTTTGGAATGGTAAAGAGTTCCAACCACGTCTACAGCTTCCACTGTCTCTATCATACGACCACCGTGTGATCGATGGTGCTGAAGGTGCACGCTTCATTACTTTCCTAAACAGCGCACTATCTGACATTCGTCGTCTAGTACTGTAATTGAGAAAGTAATTATTAAGGTGACTTTCGGGTCACCTTAATTCTTTATATAAAGACTATTTTTAGACAACAGTTTCCTGCATTTCTCATAATCTGATGGGGAATTGTTGTCTAGCTCACAGGCTAACTTAAAGCTACTTTCACACTGTTAACATCTCTGTAAAATGTTTCCTGTTTGAAAGCCCAATAATTTTAAGAACATCTACTCAGCCTGTTAGGGATAATGACTACAAGAGGTCACAATGAGCAAAGAAATTAAAGCCCAAGTTGTTGTACTTGGTTCAGGTCCTGCTGGTTACTCAGCGGCATTCCGTTGTGCGGATTTAGGTCTAGAAACAGTACTAGTTGAACGTTACAGCACTCTTGGTGGTGTATGTCTAAACGTTGGTTGTATTCCATCAAAAGCACTTCTTCACGTTTCTAAAGTAATCGAAGAAGCTAAAGCGATGGCAGAGCACGGCGTTGTATTCGGCGAGCCACAAACGGACATCAACAAGATCCGTATCTGGAAAGAAAAAGTAGTTGATCAACTAACTGGCGGTCTTGGCGGTATGGCTAAGATGCGTAACGTTACTGTTGTTAACGGTTTCGGTAAGTTCACTGGTCCTAACAGCATTCTTGTTGAAGGCGAAGGCGAAGCAACAACTGTTAACTTCGACAACGCAATCATTGCTGCGGGTTCTCGCCCAATCAAACTTCCTTTCATCCCACATGAAGACCCACGTATTTGGGATTCTACGGATGCACTAGAACTAAACGAAGTACCTGAAAAACTGCTTATCATGGGCGGCGGTATCATCGGTCTTGAGATGGGTACGGTTTACCACTCTCTAGGTTCTAAAGTTGAAGTTGTAGAGATGTTCGATCAAGTTATCCCTGCTGCGGATAAAGACATCGTTAAAGTTTTCACTAAGCGCATTAAGAACAAGTTCAAGCTAATGCTTGAAACTAAAGTGACTGCTGTTGAAGCGAAAGAAGACGGTATCTACGTTTCAATGGAAGGCAAAAAAGCACCAGCTGAAGCTGAACGCTACGATGCTGTTCTTGTTGCTATCGGTCGTGTTCCAAACGGTGCACTTATCGACGCTGAAAAAGCGGGTATCGAAGTTGATGAGCGTGGTTTCATCAATGTTGATAAGCAAATGCGTACTAACGTTCCTCACATCCACGCGATCGGTGACGTTGTTGGTCAACCAATGCTTGCTCACAAAGGTGTGCATGAAGGTCACGTAGCTGCTGAAGTTATCTCTGGTAAGAAGCACTACTTCGACCCTAAAGTAATCCCATCAATTGCGTACACTGAGCCAGAAGTTGCTTGGGTAGGTAAGACTGAGAAAGAAGCGAAAGCGGAAGGCATCAACTACGAAGTTGCTACTTTCCCTTGGGCTGCTTCTGGTCGTGCAATCGCTTCTGACTGTGCAGATGGCGTTACTAAGATGATCTTCGATAAAGATACTCATCGCGTAATCGGTGGTGCTGTTGTTGGTACTAACGGTGGTGAACTTCTTGGCGAAATCGGCCTAGCAATCGAAATGGGTTGTGATGCAGAAGATATCGCACTTACTATCCACGCTCACCCAACTCTACACGAGTCTGTTGGTCTAGCTGCGGAAGTATTCGAAGGTTCAATCACTGACCTTCCAAACAAGAAAGCAGTGAAAAAGAAGAAGTAATCCTTCTTTAGCCACTCGCTAATGTTTTTAAAAGCCGCTGATTCGTCAGCGGTTTTTTTATGTCTGAAGAAAAGAGCAGGAACGTTTCACTCCGAGATGCGAGTACGCTGCGCTTCGGGATGCGAAGAGACATTCCATTCTACAAAAAAGGGTTGGCCCATTAGGCC
>NZ_JBFRTR010000068.1:0-1485 GCF_041474215.1 Vibrio sp. 10N.222.52.C12 | reverse complement strand
CATTATTTATGACTATATAAATAATGTTTTTTTGTATCTGAATGACACTATTGTTACTTTTACGCTGATTTTTAATAAGAATAATTAATAAAAGAACGCAACATCGGGGTAGTTTGCACCATGAAAAACGTCAACAGGTCTATCGACGTCAAATATTTAAGAACATTTTCACACGTTGCTAAGCACAAAAGTTTTACTGCGGCCGCTGAGTCTTTATTTATGACACAGCCAGCGGTATCTCAGCATATTAAAAAAATCGAAAGTACAATCGGGGCGAGTATTTTTGATAGAAAAGAAGGATTTTTACTCACTAAACATGGAAAAGTATTACTCGATTACGCAGACCAAACAATGTCTATGTACGAAAGGTTGTTTGAGGATTTAGAAAAGGTAGAGTTAAGAGATCAATTCAATATAGCGATTGCGGAATCTTTTTGCTTCGATATGGTTGAACGTGTAATCAATGAATTTCGGATGTTGAACAATATAGACTTGTCCATAAACAGTTTTACTAAGTCTTCTTTATTAGACTCGTCTCGCTACGACCTAATATTCACAATGGATAGGATTTCACAAGAGAATGGAAAATCTTATCAATTAAAAACTGTGAATTATGTTATCGCGCATTCTAATACACTTGATCCACACGAGTGTTATCCACAAAGAGTCGTTTTCTGTAGTTCTCTTCCCAAGTCTTATGTACAAGAGATACTTAATGATTATAAAATTGATTCAACTCATGTAACGAGTTGGGTTAAAACGAGCTCGTGCCAATTTCTAAAAAATGAACTGGAAACGAACGGAACTATTCTAATTTTCCCCGAGTGGTCAGTGTGCAATACTAATTGCAAGGTTATACCATTACGTCAAAAAGTGAATATGTATGTCTGGTGTAGTGATGAGATTTCGCAAGAGCTAGAGGAGTTAGGAATGAAAGATAAAATTCAACAGTTGTTTCAAATTAGTGATATTTCTACGCCTGTATTAGAGCATAGTATTATGTGATTAGTTCGATAGTATTGATACTGTGCTAAAAATAAAGCAGCTTAAAGCAATAGGTATTCCGTAAGGGATGCCTTTTTTATAGCTATCAAAACCGGCTACTTTTCCTATTAGGTACATTATTGAAACTAAAATCCCACCTAGAAAACCTATAAGAATCAATGTTGCTGTAACCAATTCGGGTTCTATACCAATGATCAAGGAGCAAAGTAACTTCACATCTCCAGCGCCTATCACTCTTAGATACCAAAGTATAAAAAACACCACGAAGCAGAGAACCGCTATGGGTAACGATGACATCAAGTGACCGTTATGTAACGCGACGAGAATACTAAATGCTAAAGCTATTTTATTGAGGTTATTTGGTATTTTTCTATTTTTTCCATCAGAAAAACAGACGTAAATTATTATTAGGAAGTTTACAAAAATTAAGGTTGAGTAAGCTAATAAATCTATATTCATAAATACAGAGTATAGGTGTTC
>NZ_JBFRTR010000067.1:0-18386 GCF_041474215.1 Vibrio sp. 10N.222.52.C12 | reverse complement strand
TCTTGGAAAGAGCCTGTCCCGACTGCGTTATAAGTTGCTGGGTATCAATGATGCCTTAGTGGAGGCTTGAGCCGTATGCAGTGAAAGTTGCACGTACGGTTCTTAGAGGGGCGGCACTTGGTAACAAGTGTCGTCTACTCGACAAATGTGAGTTACGATACCAACAGGTCGCCTGTACGATCTAGTCGTGACTAACCAGCGGGTGTATAAGATCGAGTATGAGTTATTACATATAACTCATGACCTTTGAGCACTTATTAGCTGTCAGTCATCGCTGATTCAAACACTCTGTCATCCACTCTTCCACCTCATTGTCGAGCCAAGCAACAGCTCTTTCTCCTATAGGTGCGGGCTTAGGAAATGAGCCCTCACTTATCTTGCGATAAATAGAGGATCTGCTTAACGCAGTCTTTTTCATGACTTCTTTTATTTTAAGAAATCTCATTGGTATGCCTTATTTATACTTACTCACGAAAATGTATACCTCAATGACTTCAAGGAACCACATTAGTTAGGTGACCTTTGAGAGACTTCCGCTCTAGAGGTAAAATTGAAATCTAGTGGCCATCTGATGCCCGTATGTTTCTTCTCTGATATATCGAATGGTACGACCCAAAGCTGATGCCCACCTCCCAACTCAAAGGGGAAATGCAGTGCTTCATCAAAGTTGTCTTGGCTAGGGTAAATCAGCACCACATCCTGACCACTTTCATCATCCGCAAGGTATTTTTTTGCATAAGCAAACAGTTGGTAAATATCCGATTGGGAGATATTTGAATTACTTAACTTGGTATTGAGAAGCTTCCACTTCGTATCGAGCACGACTTGATTGGAGCTCCCTTCCTTAATAATCAAATCTGGGCGTAAACTGAATTTGTTTCTACCGTCATAACGGGCAAGGTACTCACCAGTAACTTGTGTACTAACACTGAGCTTAGGATGACTGACCGCTAGTTGTTCTTTTAAAACTTTAGCAACGTAGTCTTCAAATACCTTCTCCATAGGGAATAAAAGAGAAGCTGCGTTAGCACCACCTTTCATCGTTTGTGGAGAAAAGCCTTCTAAGATTAGTCGACACCAGTCTAAAGGTATTTGGTAGTAACTCATCCCTCTATCAAGCCTGACTTTCGAAAAATCAACGCTGTAGTCCTTACTCTCTGGTATTTCATTGAATACAAAGTCTAGCTCTTGTAACAACTTCTGATTTTCTGCACTCCGCGTATAGCCTTTCACTCGTTTTAGAGCACTATGCATTAACCGGTTTACGGGACGATCGAGTAAGAACTCATCGTACTCACAGTAAAATTTATGCTTACTAATGGAGTTATGCCTAACTTGTTTTCCTACATTCAGCCTCCCCTTTAAGAAACCTAAATTGTCTTCCCTACGTACATAGTCGCTTCTTAAGCCACGTTTTACGAGCGTGTTCACCAACTGTAAGAACTGGCCTATAAATACCTCTAACAACGGCATTCTTTGGCGAGTAATATTAGCATTCGAGGTTTGAATATGTGAGAAACCTTTCAACGCACGTAACATTACTAGTAGTGTGTGCCGAGCTTTCACATAAGCGTCATCATAGTTGTTGTCACTACCTTCATCTGTGAAGCCTTTTCCGATTTTAGGCAAGATTTCAATTTGCGTTTTATCTGGCGTGAACATAACTCCTGCATAGTTTTGAACTTGCAGAACTTCCATACCATTTCGACGACGTAATTGGAGAAGGTTTCTTTCATTCTCATTACTTAAGCAAAGCTGCTTGAGATATTGATAGGCTGATACAGAGATAGCTTGAATGTGTGAAGATGTAGTCTGATCTTTAAGCACATCTTCACTCACTAAACAGTCATACTCGAAAAGAGTGATTTCTTGCTTGGCTTTCACTAAGCTTACTCGCTATCTTTTGCGTAGATAGTTTTAAACGCTGTCGGATTTTGCCAAACAGTCCCTTCACCAAAAGGCTTGAATGAGTATGTCACTTTGCAATCCTCATACAACTCTAATCCATGTTCAGGGCCAAATAACTCACTGTAGGAGTCTTCAGTTCTTTTTAAAAATTGTAGTCTGTCATCTTGTTTCAAACTGTCACCAAGGACTAAACGAATCTTGCTCCAATCTTCATAAAAATACTCTTCCAATAGTGGGATTATCTTGTTCTTAAATGCTGACTGTAGCTCGATAAACGCCTTGCCTTCATCAACTTCATTGAAAACAGGGAACAAGAAAGCATGACCAAGCGTATGCTCTCGGTCATAGAGAACTTCAATTCGCTTGTTAAGTGTTTCGAGCAATTTAGATAAATTGATGCCCTTAACTTCTTTATCAGCAAAAAGCGCGGGGTTTGGCATCATCTCTTTAAAGTCGAAACGACGACGTAATGCTGTGTCCATCATTGCCAATGAACGGTCCGCCGTGTTCATAGTGCCGATGATATATAGGTTATCTGGCACTGAGAAAGTATCACCAGAATAAGGTAAGGTGACTTCTAGCGGCTCCTGCGCACCATTGCGCTTAGAAGGTTCAATTAAGGTAATCAGTTCACCAAAAATTTTTGAGATATTACCTCGATTGATCTCATCGATAACTAATACATAGTTTTGGCGTTCTGTTTTGACTTCGCGCTTACTATGCGCAAGTTTTTCTAAATGCTTGATCAAAGCAGAATAGTAAGGGTTCAATCCTCCATTAATCACTCGATCACCATGAAAAATGTCTTTTAAGGTTTTTACACTCAAAGAATGGGTTGATTCGCCTTTGTCTTTTTCGAAGCGAATTGTGTTGTTATCGACATCAGTCACTCTGAAAAACGTACGAACTGTGTCGACTCGAACGCCCTCTTCTAGTTCAGACAAACTATTTAAAAAACGCCCCCACAATGTATCAAAATCATCTTTCTCATCCGTGGTTTTGGTTTCTTGGTAGTCCTTAGCTTTTTCACAGAGCGCCTTAAATACACCCTCTTTTTCATAGTAAGAAATTTGACCGCCTTCTGTTTTAGCACTGAGCCCTTCCACAAATTCTTCATACCCATAGCTTTGATGGAATGTGACAAAACGAATTCGACCAGCGGCAGTCAGTGCTTTGTATTTTTTCGTTAGTGAGCCTCTTTGCTCTTCTGATACACCGGTTTCAGGATCAATGTTTATGCTGGCGTAAAAGTCAGGATCAGCAGCTTGAACTGCGGCTTCAATAGTATGATAGGTTTTACCAGTGCCTGGTGGCCCATACAAAATTTGATTCAGCGGAGAGATGATACTGTGACTACTATATTCATGGTTCATTTGGCTTTCCTTCTCACTATCATGCTTAACTCTCAGTTCATCTAAACTCATCGAGTAGTATGGTTGCAGAATGCTCTCTTCAAATAGCTTTAGGTCTTGTTTTTGCTGGTATACCTTTGCAAGAGTACTGTTATAGCTTGGGGCCCAACCTTTACTTGGGCCTGCGTACTTTTGTAACTCTGACAAAGAACGGACTAACTCATACTTTCGAAACCTCCAACCATGATCTAAAGGAGATTCATCATCGAACATAGCCTCTCCAGTGACTCGTACCAAGGCCTTTAAATAACCGCTGCGAGAAAGGCTTACGATATCACTAACTTTGACTTCCTTGATAAAACGACTGCCCTGACTTTTTGCTGTTTCGCTATGTACAGCTAGATAGTTATTTTCGTCTAGCCATTGGGATACGCTTTCAGATATTTCGTTGAAACCATGGGAAACTTTCCAAATATTAGGGATAGTTTGTAGTGGGTCTTTGTTGACTAATTTATACCCTTGCTTTTCAAAAAACCTCTCTGCTTCAGACGTATGACACTGACTGTGGTGGACATCAAAAATCACACTGTAGAGTCTTTTTGCTGGATACAAATTGCCGTCAATTTCAACAAAGTGATGAAAGTCCTTTTCGTAATAACCATCTTGCTTCAACTGAGTTACGGCATCCTCAACTGACCGCTTTGAAACGTCCATACCTAGCCTCTTTCCTTACTATTATTCTTGCTTTGTCCTGTTCTAACAGGGTTTTGATAAACACAACTATAATTTTGATTGAATGATTGCTGCCTTTATAGGCATTGCGCACCTGCACCTAAGAAATATTCGTAAGTTTCGTCGAACAGTGCCTCTTGAGGGAAATAAAACACTACGCCATCTCTACCTCTTGTCATCAGTACCCGGTAACTATTAAGCTTAATTTGAAAAGGGTTTTGAACATTTCTATTGCCTTTATGAAGAACCCAGCCACTGCCATTGTAGAGAAAGTCTTTCGCCCAGATTAGCACTGGCATATCAAGCTCTAACCCCTGGCAATCAAACTCACTAATTGTGCGCTGGAAACTACAACACGATGTCGAAGAACTAACGTCATCATGGAACCATGGGCCCAATGGTTGTTTGTTATACTTGATGTTGTCTGACGAACTTAACAAGCCATACTTCTTGTTGGTGTTTTGATATCTATTGAGACAGTATCTTTTGGCTTTTTCCAAATCTCTGGTTAGATAGATATTAAAACCGTCTTTAATCGTCTGCTTAGCCAGCGCAACATCCGGCTTATCATTCAAAACACCTTCCACCCACTTAGGATATAAACTTGCGCTATGAGCTCGTAAAGACTGATCTAAATTTAGCAATGGGTTTACTCGAACACGATTACTGCTCATGAATTGAAAATGATGCTCTAACGCTGGTGGGCAAAAAACAATCCAAGGCTCTTTACTACTTTTCAAAGCATCGCACCAAAGAGAAATACCCACTTCTTCACCTACATAAATCTCTTGTCCCTCTCCAACTAGAGCGACATAGTGACAAGGCGTTTTATCTTTGTCTTTATCTTTATCTGCGATCCTGATGATGCAAGAAGGCTCCGACATTTGGTAATTCTTGTTTTTATTTTCGTCCCACATCCTCTGAGCTTCATCAAAAACAACCAAATTAGTATGAGGGGTTGTACGTGGCTTCATGTATTCGCGTTTAAAGTCTTTCAACGCGCGAACAAACGTTTTGTCATCAAGAGCATATTGCAAGACATCTACCAGCGGGCCATTCCCAGATAGAAACTGACCTCTTTTGTTCCGATGTACAAACTCCAAACCCAGCAACGTCTTCCCTGCTCCAGGAACACCAGTAACCAGGGTTAATACACTCGCCCGATTTCTATTTCCTTCGCTCTCAACCCAAGCAGTAACTTTATCCAACTCATCAAGCGCTTCATAAATCCCTGCACTCTTAGCACTCTTTAGTTCTTCTATTGGGTTGTTTTGAAATATCTCTACCGCTGCATCTACTAGATTAGGTAATGGTGCATAGGGCGATTCAAGCCACTGTTTTAAATCAGTGTTAGTAGGAGCGCCCGTTAAATACTTATCAAGAAAGGCTTTGAGTTTATCGCTAGATAGGATTGAGATATTACTTTCGATATCCGTTAATTTACCGGTGGATTGAGTCAAAACCAAACCGGCAATCACCTCTAGCTCGGCGCTTTCATGATGGTAATTACAGAGATCTCGATAATAGCCGCACAGCTGGTCATAATCGGCTCGCTGATAGCGATCCTTCATTTTGAATTCTAAAATGAATAGCTTATTTTCGACTAGAAGCAGAACATCAGGCCTACGCCCTCCTTCCATTGGTAGAGCATACTCAAAAATAACATAGCCATCAGATTGGGCACGCTTGGAGAGTTCTTTCTGAAGATGATGAAAACAATCAACCCAAGCTCGTTTCTGAAGTTCACCGAGCTCTAAGCCAGGGAAGTTAATACAAAACTCAGAACACATGTTGGCCAACCAGTTTTCTTCTTGTTCTTGAAGAAAGACATCAATCCTATTTGCATAGCAATAAGTCATTCACGGTCCTCTTCAGTTTGCTTGCAACTTTGCAACGATGGGAACATCAGCTGCAGCCCAATCTAAAGAAGTTAGTTCATCGAGATTTAACCACAATGCTTGAATATGCTCAGTAAGTACTATCTTTCGGTTTTCGACAGGACATAAATAAGCGTGCATCGTGATATGAAAGTCAGGGTAAGCATGCTCAACCGTCATGAAATAATCTACATGTTCGATATTCAGATGCAGCTCTTCATTCAACTCTCTTTTAATGGCTTCTTCTCTCTGCTCACCTACTTCCACTTTCCCGCCGGGAAATTCAAACTTCTCATGGATATAAGCTAACTTTGAAGGACCGCGCTGAACACACAAAGTTTTATCTTCATGTTGAATAATGGCCGCTACTACTTCTATTTTTTTAACCATATTCACTTGCCCCTAACTATTCTTCTTATAATTCTCAGCCTGCTCTAGCACGCCTTTGTAAACATCATCATTGGCAACTGGTGGGAAGCCGTATTTGTGTAGCAGTAAGATTAAATCCACTTTCAACTTGGCTTTGATGTCATCGCGGCCTGCCCAGTCTGGGTATTGAGCGACATTGTCTACTGTGGTTTTCATCTCCTTCGCCAGTTCGAGCATCTTGTCATCGTCGTAAGTGAAATCGTACTTCTTGCGCATGTGGTTCAAGATATCGAGGAACGCTTTCTCTTCTAGGTCGATGCCTAGGTCTTCAAACGAGCCCATTTCTTTCACGATATCAAAGATAATGTCGGTCATTTCTTGAGAGAAGGTATCGAACTCCTCACCATTCAACACATCATTTTCACGACGTTCGTTGTATTGCTCCACCAGCGATTGGAAGCGCTTAGAGAAGTTCATCCCTTGTAGCTGGTTGACCTTTTTAAAGTCACTTATCGCCTTCTCTAGTAGCTTTTGAAGCAACTGAATCTTGGTGTTAGGCAACTTAATCTTGTTGATACGAGCCAAGTAGTCTTCATCAAATATATCAATGGCTTCTGCGTGTTCATCACCAATGGTAAAGATCTCTTCTACTCCATCGGCACGGAGGGCTTCTGCCACTAACTCACGAACGCGCTTATTCATTTGTGCCGTGTCTGGTGCATCACCTTTGGTTAATTTAAAGATGATAGAACGAACAGCAATATAGAAGTGGATTTGGTCGCGCTCTTGCTGAGATAACAATTCACTACCACAACAAACATCATAAGCCGCCTTCATACGGCCGACTAAAGCCATGAATCGAGTTTCGCCTTTCTTGGTTTGAAGGATGTATTCTGCCGACTGATTAAGGCACTCTAGCTGCTTACACGGCTCTCCTGTGTAATAACCGGACGTATCGAACTTGTGGAACATCTGCCTTAACAGATCGAGATGGTTCTTCACCTCAATAACGGAAAAGCGAATATCTTCAAAGTTAGTCTCATCAGCCTTTGAATACATCGCTAAGGCTTGATTCATACGTGACTTGATACCAATGTAATCGACAACGAGCCCTTTCGCCTTGCCTTCAAACTTACGGTTAACACGTGAGATAGTTTGAATCAGGTTGTGTTTCTGCAACGGCTTATCGATGTAGATAGTATCCAGTTCAGGAACGTCAAAACCTGTTAGCCACATGTCGACTACAATGGCTATTTTGAAATTCGACTTAGGACTCTTAAACTGCTGGTCGAGCGATTTTCGATATTCCTTTGTCCCTAGCAGGCTGTACTGATCAGGGTCATCGTCTTTACCGCGCGTCATCACCATTTGCACCATCGCAAGTGGCTTTAACTCTTCTTTCTCTTTATCCGTCAGCTCGACACCATCAATTGATAGCTTTTCCTCAAACCATTCTGGCTTTAAGATTTTGACTTGCTTATAAAAATCAAACGCGATTTCACGACTCGCACAGACAAACATCGCCTTGCCCTTTATCGTAGAACCTTCTTTAACTCGCCCTTCATAATGTTCAACAAAGTCTTTCGCCAAAGCTTCAATACGGTCAGGGTCGCCAAGGATCGCGTTCATATTGGCAGAAGCTTTCTTACTCTCTTCTATCTGATGTTCATTGGTGCCCGCTTCTGCGCACGCTTGGTAGTATTTCTCTACCTCTTCAAGCTTGCTGTTATCAAGAATGACTTTAGCTGCTCGGCCTTCATAAACAATACGAACCGTAATTTCATCATTAACCGATTCTGTCATGGTGTAGCTGTCTACTGCATCACCAAATACATCAAGGGTGGCATCGATCGGCGTTCCGGTGAAGCCAACGTAAGTCGCGCTTGGTAGAGAATCGTGCAGATACTTAGCAAAGCCGTATGTCTCTTTCACATCGACGGCTATACCATCTTGATATTTGATCACCACTTTCTTATCGAGGTTGACCTGTGAACGGTGCGCTTCATCAGAAATACAGATGATGTTTGTACGCTCTGAAAGCAATTCGATGTCTTCGGTGAACTTATGAATGGTAGTCAGGAACACACCACCACTTTTTATGCCTTGTAGCTTGTCTCTTAAATCTTGACGGCTTTTAACTGGCACCACCATCTCATCACCAATGTAATCAGAGGCATTACAGAACTGTTTAGAAAGCTGATCATCAAGATCATTACGGTCGGTAATAAGTACAATGGTCGGGCTTTCAAAATCGATGCTTTTCATCAATAGGCGCGATAGAAATTGCATGGTAAAGCTCTTGCCACAACCTGTTGCACCAAAGTAAGTACCGCCTTTACCACTTCCGTATGGCTTACGTTCTTTGTCGATGTTGTAGTAAAGCTTACGCGCTGCGTAGTACTGCGGGTAACGGCAACAGATTTTTATCTCTTTCTTTGAAGTATCAGGGAAGAAGACAAAGTTCTTCACTACATCAAGTAATCTGGTTTGGTTAAACAACCCGGCAATCATGGTGTAGAGGGAGTTAATACCCTCTTTTTCGGTAGACTCGTTGCCCGTTACTTTGCGCCATGCGTAGAAGAACTCATAAGGCGCAAACAAGTTGCCCATTTTATTGTTCACGCCATCGCTGATAATACACATCGCGTTGTAGACGAACAACTTAGGTATATCACGGCGATAACGAACGCAGATTTGCTTCCATGCATCAAAAATGGTCGCGTCTTTCTCTCGCACGGCACTCTTGAATTCAAACACCACCAGCGGCAAGCCGTTCACATAAAGGATGCCATCAGGGATTCGAACTTGTTCATCGACACCTTCAATCTCTAGCTGGTTAACGATTTTATAGATATTGGTGTCAGTCGCTTTTAACCGATTTGTTTCTAGGTACGTAACCTTACCTTCAGCAACTTCTCTATCAGTATTATCAGGTTTAGATTTATTCTCTAGCAGCGGGACAAACATCAAGCGTAAGGCTTGTGCCAAATGTCTTGTGTCGATTAACTCAATATAGAGGTCTTTCTTTGAGCGATCTTCACGCTTAAACAGAAAGCCATTGGTTAGCCATTGGCAGAAGGTTTTATTGCTCTGGTATAAATCACTGGCAGGCAACGTTGAGATCATACGAACAATGGTGTCAATTTCGCTCTCGGTTATAGCATCGCCTCGGTACTGCTTGGCAAGGTAGCGGCGTAAGTCATCTAAGATGAGTACTTGTTCTTTGTCTTCACGCGCTATTTGTTCACCCACTACGTGTGGGTAGCCTTGCTCACCCAATAGCTCAATAATGGCCTGTTCGAGTTTGGCTTCAGTAAATTTTAAGCTCATCGCCTTTTCCTACTGCTGTTTGACGTTGTTTGTTGTTTTCTAAATTGAGTTATTTAAATTTGTTTTGTAGTAACTCGGTTTCGGGCTTTGTTCCATTTTCTCAACACCGCAGATCTTGTCACCTCCGCAGAATCAGATATATTTTGAATAATATTTCTGAATTAAAGCGAACATATTACGCTTACGCTTGTACGTGGTAGCGAGTTGCGCCACCTGACTATAAAATGTCGCC
This sequence comes from Vibrio sp. 10N.222.52.C12, assembly GCF_041474215.1. Taxonomy (NCBI): domain Bacteria; kingdom Pseudomonadati; phylum Pseudomonadota; class Gammaproteobacteria; order Vibrionales; family Vibrionaceae; genus Vibrio; species Vibrio sp. 10N.222.52.C12. Next base: position 8,586 of record NZ_JBFRTR010000067.1, on the reverse strand, counting down.
AATTGAGTAGGATGCGATTTCAGCATATTCTCTAAACGTCGAAGTAACTCTAAAGCTTGATCGTAAGCCGTATTATTGGTCTGTTCGATATAAGATGAGACTGCTCGCAGATAATAATCCAGCGTATTTTCAGGTTTATCATCCACAATATGATCGGCAAGCGAAATAAGTCCTTGTATTGATATTTTATGTTCGGCAACCCATTCGCACGCTTTGTCTAATTGCTGGTTATCGATATAGAACAGAACCAAGGCATCCGTACGATCAGAAGCTTGATTATAGCGGTCTGGTTGTTGATAGGCATTGGCAAGTAGCAGTTCAGTGCGGGAGAAAAATTCAACATCATCAATTTGGTAATTGGCTTTAAACTTCGCTAACTGTTGATAATATTGAAAGCTTGGTGATTGTTCTAACAAACGGTTAGCTAATACCCATGCAGAATGGATTTCACCTAGTTCAACATAAAGACGGAATTGAGCTTGTTCGCACGCACGAAGTTCATAATCACTCGCCATTTTTTTCGCCTTAGCTAACCAAAACTCAGCTTCTAACGGCTCTTGCTCATCAATGAACATATCAACAACTTCAAGATAATCTCGACACGTTCGTGCTATTTTTTGTTTAATTTCCGCCACTTCACGCCAATCGGAGCTGTGTTTCATTAACGGAACTGCCCATGAGCGTAAGTTCCAGCTACTCTCATCTTGCGATGCTTGATCTATCGCTTGGCGGCATAAGGTTAGAAAGTGGGTGTTAGATTGCCAAATCGCTCCAAAACTCTCTTCAATCGAAGGAAATACGTCAAATTCGTAATGGGTCAAACGCTCAAACATCCACTGCGCTTTCTCTTGCTCACTCCAATTAAGCTTTGCCAGCGTCTTTGGCATGTGTTCGTTAATCATGCTTTCAATGCCATAACGATCGCCATTGGAGTCATCAATTTGCTCTAGCACCTTATTCAACCGTTCAACAAGGTAGTTGATTAATTTCCATTGATGATCGGCGTTAAGGCTTTGCATTGATTCAATGATCATGTTCAATTGAATTTCTGCTGAGTTGAAATAATCATGGCTTTCTCGCCAATCCCAGAGCTGTTCTCGCGGTAAGGCTTGGGTAACCAACTTTTTCAGCTCGCCATATACGGCTGGCTTTTCGCGTATTTCAATTTTTGTCAGCAGTGCATTCCATGTGTACTCATCTTCTTCTAGGTATTCGAGTAGCATCTCTACCATGGCCTCTTCACCAAGGCTTTGCAGGTGATTTTTTATGGTATCTCGTTCACTACTTTGGTTTAAAGCTTGTTCTTGGTCTTGTAGGCAAAGGGCAACCGCCACGCCGTGCTTGCACAACATTTGATATTGCGCCGCAGGGCAAGTACAAGTGCCAACCAGATCGCCAGTGAAATCGAGGCTCACTTGATAATTGAGGCTGCCTTTGACCTGTGCGGTCGCGGTGTTGCCAACAAGGTTAAGCTTGCGTACTGCACCACTGCGTGAAAGCAAGATGCCTTTTTGCAAAGTGCTTGTTTCACACAGTGTCGTCAATTCAGAAATGTCGATTTCACGAGTATTGGTTGCGTTCATTATATTATGGTTCCACCTACGCTTTGCTTTGTTCTATTTCGGATTCATCTAATTCCCACCTTCGTTATCTCAGAACCGAGGCGCGAGGTATCTGAGATCTCGCTTTTCACCACCGTCAAAAACGAGATTCCTGATAAGTTCGTTCCTCACTTTCTGGAATGACGAAAGGTTACTCTGCCAGCGCCTTAGCTTGTTCCACTTGCAGATTCTCTAAATCGATTTCGCCGGAAAGCAATTTAGGAAGTAGCGTGTCACGTAGATTAGATAGAGACTGATTTTGCTCTAAGCCAGTCTGAATCTTCTCGTCCAACGCTAGAACCAATTGTTCGAATTTATCTTGTATAGATACAGGAGGAAGCAATATCCACATTTTCTTCAAGTGTGTTGGCCCAAAGTGTTTTAAAACACTCCCTACACCAAAAGCTTCGATTTGTCTTTGAAAGTTTCGTGATTGAATGAAATATTTGAGATACTTTCTGGTTGTAACACCTTCAATCGGTCTAAAGCCGATAATACCAGTGTAAGCAATTGAATTTTCTGATTGCTTTGTTACTTCAGCGACTCGGCCCAGTGAAGCGCTGCTACTCAGTAATATATCTCCCTCTTGTAATAAAAAATGCTTCCATTTCTTATCAACTTTCTCAGGGTCTAGATAATTACAGCCATCAAGTAGAGACACCCCATTTTTTAAACCAGCAAGCCTGATGAGGGGGACTCCTTTTTCATGGAAATCTTTTGCCAAAATCCCGGGGCCTTCTCTAAACAGTGTTCCGCTAGGTAGACCCATGACTTCCCAACCCTCAGGTATCAAACCCAGCTCCGACTCAACTAGCTTTTCTGGGAAAAGCGAGGCAACATCTTTTGAAAGAAAAGGCGCATCCATCCCTTTTGGCTGTTCGCCATTCATTTTGGCTTTTACAGGGTCGAAGTCGACAAACCAAGATTTGAACAGCGTTTGTGCCATTTGCTCTAGGGTTTGGTTGATTTGGTTGTTGAGTGTGATTTTTTTGTCTACGTTACGCAATATCTCCGAGATACGTTTTTGCGTATCCAAAGACGGTAAGTTCAATTCGAATTTCGAGCAATCCCCGACACGAATATGGCTGACCACTGACCCAGACCCTTCGTGCATAGAAAACTGATGCTGTAAATCTGGAGACAAAAATGAGTACAGGAGGAAGTGCGGATCAAGCTTTGTTTCATCTGCTCGATATTGCATTATCCTTTGTCCCAAGAATAATTGCTCTGATGAGTTAACAATACCCACCTCACCTAGTGGTGCTTCACGTGTAAGCAAAACGTCATTGCGCTCGACAGTTGCTCGTCTCGTCCATTTAGCGAATGTGTCAGCATCTACACAACGGCAGTCGTCGGTTGAAACTCGCCCGTTTTTGATGTTCGGTGTGCGAATCATTTTGTAAAGCGTAGGCACAGGTGAAACAGGGGCAGTCTTGTTTACACAATCAACAATTAATTCGCATATATCTGAAACTTTGACTCTTGGCCAATTACTCCCCATAACCCAGCGCCTCCAAATTCTGGCGAATCGCTTTATCCAACTCTTGAGATTGGTTCATTTGGCTGTATAGGGTTTGTGAAAGCTCGCTCATCTTGGTTTCAAACGGAATGCCGTCATCTTCCACATCAGCTGCACCTACATAGCGGCCCGGAGTCAGTACAAAGTCATTAGCCTTGATATCAGTAATCGTCGCTGATTTGCTAAAGCCTGCTTTATCTTCATACTTCTCAACTTTGCCATCACCACGCTCAATGCGCGCTTTAAGTTCTGCTTCATCACAGCGCCAGGCGTGGTAAGTGTCTGCAATCAGAGCGATGTCGTCTTTTGTGAGCTCTTTGTTGGTACGGCTAATCATGGTGCCCATTTCACGAGCATCAATGAACAGCGTCTCTCTTTGGCGGTTACGGAAACCTTTGGTTGTGTTCTCGGTTTTGTCTTTTGTGATAAACCAGATGCACACTGGGATCTGCGTAGTAAAGAACAACTGCCCCGGCAAAGCGATCATACATTCAACGCGATCGTTCTCGATAAGTTGCTGGCGGATCTCCCCTTCACCTGAGGTATTTGAACTCATAGAGCCGTTCGCTAATACAAAACCTGCCGTGCCTGTTTCACTTAACTTAGAGAGCATGTGCAAAATCCAACCGTAGTTGGCATTACCTGTTGGCGGTGTACGATAGCCAGCAAAGCGCGCATCATCGGTTAGCTCGGCTTCATTACGCCAACCTTTAAGGTTAAACGGTGGGTTAGCCATGATGTAATCGGCTTTTAAGTCTTTATGCTGGTCAGCAAAGAAGGTATCGGCAGCACGCTCACCCAAGTTGCCCGATAAACCTCGAATGGCTAAGTTCATCTTCGCCAGTTTATAAGTGGTCGAGGTCAACTCTTGACCATAGATAGCGATGTCTTTGGTGCGCCCTTCGTGCTCTTTAATGAACTTTAAAGACTGAACAAACATACCGCCCGAGCCACAAGCCGGGTCGTAGATCTTACCTTGGAAGGGTTCTAGCATTTCAGCCAATAGCGTTACCACTGACTTAGGCGTATAGAACTCGCCACCACCTTTGCCTTCGGTTGCTGCAAACTTACCTAGGAAGTATTCATAAACACGACCGACTAAGTCTTCTTCGCTCATGTCGCATTCGTTCGCCAGCGTATCGATGTTTTCAATGCTGTCGATAAGTGAAGCCAGCTTTTTCACTTCCAGACCTTGACGCGAGAAGTAGTTATCTGGCAGAGCGTCTTTCAAGCTTGGGTTATTTTTTTCGATAGTCGATAAAGCGGTATCAATGATGATAGCGATATCATCTTGCTTAGCGCGTGCTTTAACAAATGACCAACGCGCATCTTCTGGTAAAAAGAAGATGTTGTCTTGTTGGTAGAACTCTTTCATCTCAACAAAAGCTTCTTGCCCGTCGTCTATCATCTTCTGACGACGTGCTTCAAACTTGTCGCTGATGAACTTTAAGAACACAAGGCTTAATACCACGTGTTTGTATTCAGATGACTCAACGCTGCCACGCAGTTGATTAGCGGTATCCCAAAGGGTCTCTTCAAAGCCTTTGGTCGCTTTCTTAGCTTTTGATACGGGCTTAGCTTTTGAGGCGGGTTTCTTGTTAGCGGGTGCTTTTGCCATGTTCTTAATTACTCGAATAATGTAGGACTCTGCTTTCAAGCGCAGACTATTGAGGGCGATTATATATGAAATTGAATGAGTTGAATTGATAAAGCTCCGATTTTAGGCGCTTTTTACGTACCTTAAGATAAGGAAATATCCAAATGATCGAGCATTTTAAAAAAGCCACAAAATTCGTTTAATCTTTATAAATAATTCAGTGGCTAGATTAGCAGCACTTAACAGTCTTGTAGGCACTCTGCATGAGCTTCACAACATTTGATTGATTACCCCAAGGTAAACGTGCCTATCTCCGCACTTACAGGGGAGCTCAACATTTACGTGACTAAATTTGATGTAACCTTACGGCTATTTGATTTGCCATGATTGACTCTTGGGTTATCCCTTTTTCCAATTCAGACATTATGGACTCTAACTTAGGGGGGATAAGTTTTGAGACACGATCCCAGTTTTGGTATTGGTCCGAAAATAGCTCTGATCGGCCATGTTCTTTGAGAGTATCTGTTGATAAATTAGGTAGTAGCATATAAGTCGCTCCCGATGATAAAGCTAAAGAAATACCTTTAGGATCGGTATCAAACCAAGCTATAAGCTCTACGTCTGGAAAAGCCAACGCAATTTCTTTTGAGATTACTCCCGTGTCCTTATCCCCCCGGTAAACGATAAGAGGGTTAGGCCCTATGTCGGCTTGTACTAATCTAAACTTAGAAAATGCTTCATAGTTTTCAACAATCACAACTTGGCTGTGCTCAATGCTCGTCAAATGACTTAGAGCTACCTCAATGTTCATACCTTCTTGTAATTCATACGATTTGCCATTTATGTTCGTGGACAAAATCCCATAAACTTTAATGACCTTGTCTTTGACAGGCCTTGAGCTTAGCTTCTCGTTTGGAAAGAACTGAGCCATATCCGTTCGAGAATCCGGGATAGAGTCGGTTAGAAGATCAAAGCCTGATTGCTCTTTAATCACCTTCCTAATTTGACGTATATCTCTAGGCGTCAGCTGCAAATGTTCTCCTCTGGCGCTCCCAACACTAAAGTCGCGATGAAAAGTATCAAACACGCCACTCAGCGCTACACTGGCACCTTCATTAACCTTCGCAGGAGAGAAGAGTTGCTTTAACCGATTTAAATCACTACCCGTTATATCATCAATAATTCTACTCACAGTTTCCTCGCTATAGACACATCTTCTAAGTGAAGGTTGCCGTAACCTATATTGCTACCTTTTGCTAAATAGGTATAAGACCCGATAGGCTCAACGGTAAAGCCTTTGCTATCTTCGGGAAGCATTGAACTATGGAAATTAAGCACGCTAAATAGCCACACGTCTTTAGCGCAAGTGAGCTGGTCAAGATCTTCCGGTAAGTCACTATTGATTTGCTCGTAATACTCCAAAGCGGAAATGCTGGTTTTTCCCTTACCAATAAAGGCTTCAGCAAAAAAGGTATCGCAATGTGAATCAATGTCCGCTTCAATCAGCTCTTGTATTTCAACATCAAGAGTCAATTCTCGGCGCTCAGCTTCTTCAACAACCGGAAGCTCTTCTTGTTCGGCGGGCTGTGCCGTAATTTTTTCAACAATATCGGCCAATTCCGGCTCTTGGTCCATATCATCAGGATTTGGGTGATGTGCAAATTGTATCGGCTCTGAAAGCCAAAACATCGGTATACCATCGTGCTTTGCTACCTCATCAGGCAAAATCAAATCGTCACTTGGTGTCCAGTGTGGCTCCTGATCAATAAACCGGTCAAAGGCATTGATCAGGTCCTTATCGCGTTCGCGGTTACGATACTTCAGCATCAAAGCTCGGAGTTGAATTAGGATAGATCCTAGCTCTTGTTGGCAACTACGAATCGCACTGTGCATTTCAGCACAAAACAAGGTGTTGAGCTCTGAGTTATCTCCAGCCATTTCACTCAACAACTTAAAAGAGAAAGCTTTCATGCCACTAACAAGCTTTTCAGCTTGCTCTATAGCAACTTGGTTCTCTTTTTGTTTCTGAGTTAGCGTATGGCCATAGCCAAAGTCATAACTGATACGGTTTCTTAAGCGACGACAAGACTCTTGCAAGTCCATTGTGATTTCATAAACGACACCTTCAAGGCTATTAAACCTATCCGCCTCTTGTTCTCTTTTGCCATTTAATTTAGCTTCCAGGTATTCTTGCGCTAAGCTCTGAATTTCTGGAATGCGCTCAGCATGCTGAGTCCCGAGAAATGAACTTGCCTCCGTTTCAAGGAAGTAGTTCATCAATGCTTCCATCTTAGGGTGCACGCGGTAGCCGCGGCTTGTCACGATAACAACACGGGCTTCTTTTAATTTACGTAGGTCATTGGCGTTTTCATGAGTTTCACGTATCGTGCCATTTTCAAAAACATGCGTTAATGTGTCCTTTGCTTGGCTGATTAAGCGAAGCATGTGGTTAACACCACCATGTTTCCCATTGTTTTGAGGACTCATCAAAAGTTGAACTCCCCTTGGTTCTCGTTTGCTTTGTTAACTGTCTCAACGATCTTTTCATGCGTATCGATGAAATCGAGCACCTCGTAAACAAAGTCTAATTTTCCCGTCATCACATAGAGTTGGCGCTCTTTGTTTACTAAATGAGCCACCCCTTCTTTAACCAGAAATTCAACAACTACATTGAGTTTATCAGCTGCACTGTCACGCACTTTTTTTCGACACACTTTTGGAAGTCGATAAATACTATCGAGTTTCTCCATCAAGCTAGGAGACGATTGGATTTGCGCACTCAGCATAGGCACATTTAACTCATCACCACCAACCATCACTGCTTCAACTTGAGCAGCCTCACTGACTGTCGCTACGAACTTAACCACAGGTCGAATGATACCGTGTACATTACTCATCAACGCGGTCACCTGACGACGATTGTGGTCGTCGATACTTTTATAGGTAACATAATAGGCGCTGGTTCTGCTCGTACATTGGAGCTCGCGCCCCATAAGAGTCAACGCTTGATTGATTTCTCGGCGTGTACGATCCTCTTTAAGCGTCTTGTAAGCTTCACGATCCGTTGCTGGGCAGATAAAGCTACCACTAAGTAGAGATTCTAAGACTTGTGATACTGGCTTCATGCTTCTACTCCTGTGCTAGTTTCAGCGGCTTTAGCTAACGCAAGTTTGCTTACTTTAGGTTTGTTGAAAATGTTCTTGTAAGGCGTTAAGTGATACAGATACTTAAATAAGTTGGCCGTACGATTATTGCCATCGGGTTGAGCCGCGATAACATTGAAGTTATGTGCCCCCATCATTTTGAGCAGTTTGGCTTGGTTTTCTGCCGTCAGCTTACCAATCTCATCGGTTGGGTAAGTTATTGATAGTCGACTTGCTCCACGTTGTTGTGTCAGAAGTGCTAAATACAACATGGATTGAATGAGCAAGTTCGTACCATTACTGGCCAAATCACGCATATCTTTATCTGTTTTGGCCGTTTTACGCTGGTTGTTCTCGATGACTTCAAATTTGATGTCAAACAGCTCAGTAGGCTTTTTAACTTTCTCGGCACTAATATGGTATGTCAGTGTACTTAAAGCGTTGAAAAACTCTTTGGTTGGTAGCTCAGCAGATCCCGTTTTATCCCACTCTTCGTAAATCTCAGAGAAGTTAATAATATCTTGCCAACCTTGTAGTTTGGAAAGTGAACTTTCAACGTTAATGTCAATAGAACCAACCACCGAGAACGTGTTATTGAGCTTTACTTGTTCAGAGATATTACGACCAAGTTTCTTAATGTCACGGTCGAAGCCGAGTAGCCGATGCTTGAAGTCAACGAGCATACGCCCCATGTTGACCGCGCTTTCAATTGTTATGCTGGTCACC
>NZ_JBFRTR010000066.1:0-10448 GCF_041474215.1 Vibrio sp. 10N.222.52.C12 | reverse complement strand
GTTTATGAGTTGCGCTTTTTTTGTATCTAAAGATCCATATTAAATAAGCTTCATCAAATAATTCGAACAACTAAGCCAACTTCTTCTAGTTTTGAAAAAGTTGGCTTTTTTTATACTAGAGAAAAGCTTGGATGACAGAGGTTTGGATATGGGTAAGTTAGTTGAAGGTGTTTGGCACGATGTGTGGTACGACACCAAAGAAAGCGGTGGTAAGTTCGTTCGTGAAGATGCGGGCTTTCGTCACTGGGTAGAGAATAAACCGGGCGCGCAGTTTGAGCCGGAAAGCGGCCGTTACCATCTATACGTATCGTTAGCTTGCCCTTGGGCGCACAGAACCCTTATCTTCCGCGAGCTGAAAGACCTAACCGATCACATTGACGTGACAGTCGTTTGCCCAGACATGATGAGTGAAGGTTGGCAAATGGGGTTACCTGAACCTCTGTTTGGTCATACCCGAATGCACCAAATCTACACTCAAGCCAAACCGGACTATTCAGGTCGAGTAACGGTGCCTGTGTTGTGGGATAAGAAAACCAACACCATTGTGAGTAACGAGTCGTCTGAAATCATTCGCATGTTTAACTCAGAGTTTAATGAGCTAACGGGTAACACCGATGATTACTACCCGTGGGAGTTGTCCAAGAAGATTGATGAGTGGAATGATTATATCTACCCAAACATCAACAACGGCGTTTATCGTACTGGCTTTGCGACAACACAAGAAGCCTACGAAGAAGCTTATGACGCCTTGTTTGAAGCCCTAGACAAAGTAGACGCTCACCTTAGCGAACATCGCTATTTAGCGGGTAACGAGATTACAGAAGCGGATTGGCGCTTGTTCACTACTCTGGTTCGATTTGACGCGGTTTATGTTGGGCACTTTAAGTGTAATAAGCAGCGAATTGCTGACTACCCACATATTCAAGGTTACTTAAAAGAGTTGTACCAAATAAAGGGTATTAAAGAGACGACCGATTTCTATCATATCAAGCGTCACTACTACTACAGCCACACTGGTATCAATCCGACTCAAGTTGTACCCAAAGGACCAGAGCTAGACTTAGAATCACCACATGGTCGAGGCTAGGCTTACCAAGTAGTTCCTTTACTCCAGACATAAAAAAACCCTAGATAAACATCTAGGGTTTTTGCTTTTTACAAAAGAAAAATTAGTTAATTACTTTTTCTTCAGCTTGTGCAGCTTGGTCTGCTTGGATAGCCGTTAGAGCTACTGTGTAAACGATATCGTCTACTAGAGCGCCACGAGACAAGTCATTTACTGGCTTGCGCATACCTTGAAGCATTGGACCGATAGATACTAGATCTGCTGAACGCTGTACAGCTTTGTAAGTCGTGTTACCCGTGTTTAAGTCTGGGAATACGAATACTGTCGCTTTACCTGCAACTGGAGAGTTAGGCGCTTTAGAAGCGGCTACGTTTTCCATGATTGCTGCATCGTACTGTAGAGGACCGTCGATCACTAGATCAGGACGCTTCTCTTGAGCAAGTTTCGTTGCTTCACGTACTTTATCTACGTCTGCACCCTTACCAGATTCACCAGTAGAGTAAGAGATCATAGCAACGCGTGGGTCGATACCGAATGCCGCAGCAGAATCTGCAGATTGGATAGCGATTTCAGCAAGCTGTTCAGCTGTTGGATCTGGGTTGATCGCACAGTCACCGTATACAAGAACTTGATCAGGCAGAAGCATGAAGAAGATCGAAGATACGATAGAAGCATCAGGAGCAGTCTTGATGATCTGGAACGGAGGAACGATAGTGTTCGCCGTTGTGTGAACAGCACCAGAAACTAGGCCGTCAACTTCGCCAGCTTCAAGCATCATAGTACCTAGGAATACTGAATCTTCTAGCTTCTCACGAGCAACAACTTCAGTCATACCTTTAGCGCCACGAAGTTCTACTAGACGAGCTACGTAGTTTTCGCGAACTGATGCAGAATCGATGATCTCAACGCCAGCGCCAAGCTCAACACCTTGCTGCGCTGCAACGCGACGGATTTCTTCAGGGTTACCTAGAAGTACACACGTTGCGATACCGCGCTCAGCACAGATAGCCGCAGCTTTAACTGTACGTGGCTCATCACCTTCAGGAAGAACGATGCGCTTAGCCGCTTTACGAGCAAATTCAGTTAGCTGGTAACGGAATGCTGGTGGGCTTAGACGACGGATGCCTTGAGTACCTTCAGATAGAGAATCAATCCAAGGGCCATCAATGTGGCTTGCAACGTGATCGTTAACGAACTCGATACGCTCTTTATCGTCTGCAGGCACTTCTAGGTTGAAGCTCTGTAGGTTTAGAGACGTCTGCCAAGTGTTACCTTGCGCTTTGAAGATCGGTAGACCTGAAGCGAATGCTGGTGCACAAAGGTTAGCAATGCTTTCTGGAATGTCGTAACCGCCAGTAAGCAGGATTGCGCCAATCTCAACACCGTTTTTCGCAGCAAGAGCCGCAGCAACGATAACGTCAGGACGGTCTGCAGAAGTTACTAGCAGTGAACCTGGTTTGAAGTGCTCAATCATGTGAGGTAGAGAACGTGCACAGAAAGTGATGCTCTTAATACGACGAGTTGAGATTTCACCTTCGTTAACGATTTCAGCGTTAAGGTGCTTAGCCATATCAACCGCACGAGTTGCGATTAGGTCGATGCTCCATGGCACGCAGCCAAGAACACGGATAGGGCTAGAATTGAAGATTTGCATTACTTCAAGGTTCGCTTGCTGAGCGCTGTCTGCATCATCAAAGATTTCAGATAGGTCAGGGCGAGTACGGCCAGCTTCATCAACAGGAGCGTTAAGCTTGTTGATGATTACGCCTTTGATGTTTTTGTTCTTAGTACCGCCGAAGTTAGAACATGCTACTTCGATACGCTCTTTAAGCTGCGTAGGGTTGTCAGTACCAGGAGTCGCAACGAATACGATCTCCGCGCCAAGTGTTTTTGCGATTTCCGCGTTCACTTGGTTAGCAAATGGGTGCTTACGAGTAGGTACTAGACCTTCGATTAGCGTTACTTCTGCGTCTTTGTTGATCTTGTTGTATTGCTCAACAACTGACTCAAGAAGCTCGTCCATTTTTTCACTACCGATCAAAGCTTCAGCTTTAGTCATTGCGATTGGCTCACCAATCTTAATGTCGCTGTTTGCGCTGATGATAGTAGACGTTAGATCTGGTTGGTTACCACCGCTACGAGGCTGAGCGATTGGCTTGTAGAAAGAAACACTTACGCCTTTACGCTCCATAGCGCGAAGAACACCCATGCTAACACTAGTAAGACCAACACCAGCGCTTGTAGGGATAAGCATAATAGTACGGGACATTGACGAACACCTTTAACTATTGGAAATAAAAAAAGCTCAACTGCTATTCCCACCGATATTAAAATTGGGGTAGGAATAGAAGTTGAGCCCCATTTTCTTGATATGAAAAACTGACTAGCTTCGAGTGAAGCTAGTCAGGAAAATCAATTAAAGACCTGCTAGTTTCGCAGTGTCTTCAGCAATTACTAGCTCTTCGTTAGTAGAGATAACCATTGCAGGGATACGGCTGTTAGCTGTAGTGATAGTACCTTCGCCGCCGAAACGAGCTTTAAGGTTAGCTTCACCGTCAACTTCGATGCCGAAGATGCCTAGGCGGTTAAGAACCATTTCACGGATTGGGCCAGAGTTCTCGCCGATACCGCCAGTGAAAGTGATTGCGTCTAGACGACCTTCTAGAGTTGCAGTGTAACCAGCAACGTACTTAGCTAGACGGTGACAGAACACGTCCATTGCACGAGTTGCTTCTTCTTTCTCACCGTAGTTGTCTTCAACGAAACGACAGTCAGAAGTCACTTCAGTTAGACCAGCAAGACCAGACTCTTTAGTCAGCATGTTGTTGATTTCTTCAACAGAGTAACCAAGAGCATCGTGTAGGTGGAAGATAATCGCAGGATCTAGGTCACCACAACGAGTACCCATTACAAGACCTTCAAGAGGAGTAAGACCCATAGAAGTGTCTACAGATTGACCGTTCTTGATTGCACATACAGAAGCACCGTTACCTAGGTGACAGTTGATGATGTTAACTTCTTCAACTGGCTTGTTTAGTAGGCCTGCAACTTCACGAGTGATGAATAGGTGAGAAGTACCGTGCATGCCGTAACGACGGATGCCGTGCTCTTTGTACAGGTTGTACGGCAGAGCGTATAGGTAAGACTCAGAAGGCATTGTTTGGTGGAATGCAGTGTCAAAAACAGCAACGTTTTTAAGGCCTGGGAAGTTTTGTTGAGCCGCTTCAATACCGATAAGATGAGCTGGGTTGTGAAGAGGTGCGAAAGTCGCAGCGTCTTGAATACCCTTAAGCACTTCATCAGTGATAAGTGCAGAAGAAGTGAACTGCTCGCCACCGTGAACGATACGGTGACCGATAGCGCCAAGGTTAGCTTTAAGCTCAGGCTTAGAAGCAAGAATAGTTTCTACCATGAAAGATAGTGCTTCTACGTGAGCTGCGCCCGCACCTAGTTGTGCTTCGTGCTTGCCGTCAAGTTTCCATTTCATACGAGCTTCTGGAAGACCAAGACATTCAGCAAGACCAGTTAGGTGCTCAGCACCTGTTTCTGCATCAACAACAGCAAATTTAAGAGAAGAACTACCACAGTTTAAAACTAAAACTAGCTTAGACATTAATGACTACCTGTTTATTTTTCTGATCGAAATCAGTTAAGGATGAAAATTAATCTCAAGAATAGACGAAGCACTGTTGCTTGCGTACTAGCCTTGGTCAAAAAAACGTTAATTTCCGTATTAAAGTGAAAGCCACTTTTTAAGAAAAGAGGCTCTTGCATTCCTTGCAGAAGTCGTCCCAAAGTTGCTTAAATTGTAAATAAGGGCAACAATGAGATTGAGGTCTGCAAATAATAGCGATATTGTGCAAATATAACAAAAAAATTTGAAAGAATATTATTTTTCGTCAAATTTTTGTGTTTTTAGTTGATGATTTCAACTTTTTTTTAATGGGAGACTCATATGAGCAATAGAGTTGGTTTAGCTAGTAGTTTAAAAGATGGCCAAAAGTACATGGATCTCTGGCCCGTCCGAAAAGAGTTAAACGCGATCTTCCCAGAACAACGCATTATTAAAGCGACCCGTTTTGGCGTGAAAGTGATGCCTGCGATTGCCGCTATCAGTGTTCTTACACAAATGGTCTTTAATAATTACCAAGCGATGCCGCAAGCTGTGGTTATGGCTTTGTTTGCGATCAGCTTGCCGCTACAAGGTATGTGGTGGTTAGGCAACCGCTCAAATACACAACTTCCGCCGGCACTAGTATCGTGGTACCGCGAACTGCATGAAAAGATCACTGAAACGGGTTTTGCGTTAGAGCCTATGAAGCCGCGCCCTCGCTATAAAGAATTGGCAATCATTTTAAATCGTGCCTTTCGTCAGTTAGATAAATCCTCAATGGAGCGTTGGTTCTAAAGAATCCCAGCTCTCCCTCTTGTCTGAGAACAACTATTCATCTTCTATAGCTTGTTCTCAGATTTGCTCCTCTTTTTGTTACCTCGCTTACTTTCCGTTTAGCTTACCTGTCCTTATTCACTTGGTTTCTTACCTTCCTCCGAAGTCAATATAACCTTTCTCACATAACTCGAGCCTTGTTGTATTTTTGTTAAATATCACTTCAAGTTATCAATGGTTACTGGTAATAATGTCAATAGTGATTTTGATGTTGTTCTCTTTGAGCGAGTAATGACGGGTAGAGCTTGATTCAGGGAGCGATAATGAGTTCTGTAAGAAAGGTATTGGCAGCGGTTTTAAGTTGCTTGATGTTGCTATGGACTGGCAATGCAATGGCAAACGTTGCCAAAGTGTCGGTTTCACAAGTTGTTGACCATCCAGATCTAAATGCGACACGTTTAGGGCTTCTTGAAGGATTGAGAGCCAATGGTTATGAACCCGGTAAGAACTTAGAATTCTCCTATGAAATGGCGAATGGTAACCCGGCTCAGGCAGCCAAGATTGCCAGAGAGCTCGTCAGTGAAAATCCACATGTACTTGTTGGTATCGCGACACCGACTTCACAAGCCTTAGTGTCGGCGACTCGCTCGATTCCTATCGTGTTTACCGCGGTTACGGATCCTATCGGCGCTAGGCTCGTTAAACAATTAGAAAAGCCGGGGCGTAATGTCACGGGGCTTTCTGACTTATCTCCGATCACTCAGCATGTGTCATTAATCAAAGAACTGCTCCCTGAAGCTAATTCAATCGGTGTAGTTTACAACCCAGCAGAAGCAAATGCCGTTGCGTTAGTTGGGTTATTGAGAAAGGCAACTCGAGATTTCGGTTATACACTTCACACCGAAAAAGCGCTGACTGTTGACGATGTCGAAGCAAAAGCAGAATCCATTGCTAAGAAGTCCGATGTTATCTATGCCTTGACCGATAATACGGTTGCAAGCGGCATGGAGGGTCTTATCAAAGCGGCTAACCATGCAGATACGCCAGTCGTCGCAGGCGCCACATCTTATGTCGGAAAGGGAGCGATTGCTGGTTTAGGTCTAGATTATTATGATGTTGGGGTTCAGACCGCGGATTATGTCGCAGCCATTCTGGAAGGACAGAAGCCCGGGAAGTTGAGTGTCAAAACTGCGCAGAGTTCTCAGCTGGTGGTCAACCTAGATGCTGCTCGTGAGCTTGGTGTGACAGTGCCTCAATCTGTGATTGAGCGTGCGGTCATTAGCCGGTGAATTGAGTTTGGTGTTAGGTGAGCTAATAGGCCATAAGTCATATTATTAACAGCATTGAAATGGGCTCAGATAACAAACTCACCTGCTCTATATGTCGGCGCTTCTCTATTTTATTCATTTGTAAGCGGTTATTTGACCGTTAGGTGTGTCGTTAATATCAATTTACACTCTTTTACCTCGAGGAAAATGGCAATTAATGTAATAATATTAATGGGGTAAATGAAAATAGCTGAACGCTAAGAGCACATTATATGAAAGTAAATAGGCACTTTAGCCTAACCTTTGTCTTCGGGTTTCCCGCTGTGATCGCCGCAATGTTACTTGGCCTAATAGGAAAGAATCATTTTGATTTGGTGAAGAAAGACATTGGCAGTGAATTCCAGCGTATTGAAGAGGTGTTCAAACGAACCACAAAGGTGGTGACAGCCTTAGACTACAGCTTCTCCAACTACTACAAATCAGGAAGCCCTCTCTTTCTTGAGCACAACAAACAAGTTGTGGATGGTCTTTGCCAAATTTGGCCGATCGACGTGTTACTTCTCGCTGATGGTAAAACCTCAGATATTCCTTCTGTCGATATAGATTATATGTTGGTCGGTGAAGAGTCCCTTTGTTCCGAAACCAGTGATAGTTACAAAAGTGCATCTGAGAAAGTTGCTCTTGCGCCAATTCTTTCATTTTTATCCCAACTTGATGAATTCCATAACGGTGTGCACTTTATTGATACGCGTGGTTATGTGATCTCGTCGCCTGAAGGCTTTGCTAAGAAACTGAGCAAGGAATTACTTTCAACCATAAAAAGTCGTCCCTATTGGCAAAAAACAGCCAACAACCCTGACCAACTCACCCTTTCAGGCCCTGGTTATCGTTTTGATTCCCTTGACCGTATAATCAGTATGACGATCCCTGTATTCCATAAAGGCGTTCACCAAGGGATGCTGTCGGTGGATATTAATGCTGACAAGCTGCTCGCAAACTCGAATGAGCATCTTGCAGATCGGATCGATATCATTGATACCACTTTAGCGACTCCGGTAGATTCTGCGGCGTTTTATCACGAGATCAAACTGGATGGTGTCTCGTCTCACCATGCGATGTATTACAAATTAGACATCGCGAAAGAGGTTGAGCACTTTTTCGTCTACGAGAAAGACAGCCTTATTGTTGCCATCATTGTGTATCTGTTCTCAGTAACCATCTTCTTCTACGTCAATTCCAATATTGAACGTGGTTACTTCAAAGATCTCGCAGCCAAAGACCCTATGACAGGGTTATTGAATCGTCGTGGCTTAGAAGCGTTCTGGCGCAGTGTAGAGCACGATCAACTGTTTGCATTAACCGTCTTCGATATTGATTATTTTAAGTCAATTAACGACACCTACGGCCACGATAAGGGGGATGATGTGATTCGTTATATGTCGCGTCAGATCAGCAACAGTATTCGAAGCAGTGACGTTGCAGCACGGTTTGGCGGTGAAGAGTTTGTCGTTTATATGAAAGGCGAAGATCGTGAAACTTTGATGAGAACATTAGAGCGAGTGAAGAATGCGATTTGTTCCACTTCAGCCGACATTATTCCAAATGGATTTACGGTGTCTGGCGGTGTCTGCATTGTTGAAACTGAGCAAAGTAAACTTAACTTCGATGAGATATTTAAGTACGCCGATGAAAAGCTGTACGTGGCTAAGACGACGGGCAAAGACCGTCTTAAATTTTAACCACGTTATTGAATCGATGCTTTGTATGAAAATGAAAGAGGGAAGAGCGAACGTGTCTACCAAGCAAAGCTTATTTGCACCGGTAAACACGTTTGTAGCGTTGGGTATTTAACCCTAAACATAATCTTAAACAGGTTGGCGGCGTTCTTCTTGATAACGCTGAAGGCGTTCTACAATCGGTGGTGCCTTTTTGAAAGTACGAATTTCTTTAAACAGTTCGTTCGCTTCAGGGTAGCCTTTACTTAGATAAACAAACCACTGCTTCACTCTATTGGGGTAGTACATGCCTTTGTCCCCTTTAATTTGAAACTCTGAATAGCGCAGCAAAAGTTCAATGACTTTATCCCACGGCATTTTCTGGTGGTTGTGCTTAACGACGTTACCAAGGTTTGGAATATTGAAAGCACCACGGCAGACCATTAATGAATCGACGTCTGTTGCTTCTATGCAATCTTGACCATCTTGATAGTTCCAGATCTCCCCATTAGCAATCAACGGCAGAGATGTTTTTTCTCTTATTTGATTGATGAAGTCCCATTTGATTTCGCTGGCTTTATAGCCGCCAACTTTGGTTCTTGCATGCACGGTGAGTTCGTCAGCTTTGGCTTGTTCGATGGCATCGACGATTTCAAAGCAATCTTCCGGATGCTCCCAACCTAATCGAATCTTTGCGGACACAGGAATGTGTGCCGGTACCGCTTCTCGACAGGCGTTCACCACTTGATAGATGAGCTCTGGCTCTTTTAGCAATGAAGCGCCACCATTACTTTTGTTGACCGCTTTTGCTGGGCAACCAAAATTAAGATCGATCCCTTTCGCGCCTAAGCTAGCAGCTTGAAAAGCATTCTCGGCCATCCAATTTGGGTGTTGCCCTAGAAGTTGGAGATGGATTGGCACACCAGCCATGGTCTGAGAGCCTTGATGTAGTTCAGGGCAAATACGGTGGAACACATGCGGGGGAAGAAGTTGATCTACGACGCGCACAAACTCTGTCACACAGAGATCGTAATCATTAATCTCTGTGAGAATTTCACGCATTAGGTGGTCTAGAACGCCCTCCATAGGGCCAAGTATTACGCGCATGTTGCTTTACCAAAACTGAATGAACCGAAAAATTCGAGGCGTGATTGTACGGTGTGCTTACAGAATTGTCACTATGAGTTTGGTGCATGTCTTAATGATGGTTTCGTTTCTTAATAGCGACATCTTTGGGAGGATGGCGTTATAATATCGAAAATGCCCAATATCCAGAGCTTTCATGACATATCAATTATTAAGCCTACCAGAATCAATCACTGACATTACTCCGCAGTTTATGGAAGGTGCAATCCTTGCCTCTAACTTAGCGACCAAACCACTCGATCCAGAAGAGTGGCTGGTTATCGTTGCGCCTGAAGCGGGTAAAGAGCTGGTAAAAACGGTGACAGAACAGATTAATCGCCAGCACAACCTGATTCAGCGTAATGAATACCTATTAACAGACGTACTGGCTGAAGGTGACTTTAACGAACAGTTCGCTGATTTTTCTGAAGGCTTCATGATGGTTTGGCCAACAGTGGAAGAGCAGTGGCAGAGCGTGACAGTCGCGGATGGTACTCTGCGCATGTTGCAAGCGCTCTTAACCACCTTGATGCTTGCGATTGATGAAGAGCAAACTCAACAACAAATGATCGCTGCAGGGCTTACTAACCCACCATCGCTTGCCGATTTAGTGGGTCAAGTCGATCTGATGATCTCAGAAGTGGCAATGGCAGCGGATGAAGCTATGTTGGGCAATAAGTCCCAGAGCGTGAACCCGTTTAAAGACATTGGTCGAAACGACCTTTGCCCTTGTGAAAGCGGCAAGAAGTTTAAACAATGCTGCGGTAAAAGCAGCTAATCACGGCTTGTTGAGCAACTTAGTTTGTGTGAATAACAGACTCTCTTAATATGTTCAAAAGCTTATAGTAATAAAAAAGTCGACCTCGTGGTCTAATGCCGTTCACTTA